>NZ_JBUDZG010000036.1:0-42791 GCF_054950075.1 Acidovorax sp. Q11
GATCGCGCTCCTGTCGAAGAAAGAGGCCGATTGCCTCGCTCGCCAACATAGACAGGGGCGCGATGTGTAGTTACTGTCAGGGCCTTCGCGGCGGGCTACCGCGCGAGCGGTTTAGTCCTCTGGCCGAAAGCCGAAGTCTAGCCTCGGAGTTCAGATTGGGCTCCTGGCGGGGTCACGCGCCACTACCTAGGTTGCAACTTCGTTTCAACGATACGTTTCGCGTTGTCCCGGCATAGCCCAAAAAGTCCCAGTTATCACACCGCATGGGGGGTTGGTCAGCTCTACCCCCTTCAACAAGGCTCCGCGACTCTCCGGGCTTCAGGTACTTCACCGAAAATTTCAAACGATAACCATTCGCATTACAATTCATCACTTCTCCGCCAGCCAACGTCCCCTGCCACGTGAGCCAGCGCCCCCAGCGTTTGTTGTCCGCTCAATTTCATCGGGACCCCCATGCCTTCTCAGCCCCTGCGCTCTGCGCACGCCCCGCGCTTGCCATCCGTCCGCGCGGCCACTCTTTTCACCCTGACCCCGCTGGCCCTGTGCCTCGCCCAGGCCGCCATGGCACAGCAGCCCAGCACACCGGCAGCAGACCCGGCAACGGCCGCGCCCCAGCTGCAAGAAGTCCGCATCAACGCCAGCACCGAAAAGGACATGGGCTTTGCGCCCGTGGAGGCGCAGACCGCCAGCAAGGCGCCCATGCGCAGGCTGGAAACCCCGCAGTCCGTCAGCGTGGTCACGCGCGAGCAGATGGAGTCGCGGCAGATCGTGAACGTGCAGCAGGCGCTGCAGACCGTGGCGGGTGTGAGCCCGGTCAACTTTGGGCGCCGGGGGTTTGACGATATCAACATCCGCGGCTTTCGCTCCTCCGAGTCGATCCTGATCGACGGTCTGGTGCAAAGCCCCGGCATGTGGACCAAGCTGCAGACCTATGGCTACGAGCGGTTCGAGGTGCTCAAGGGCTCGGCCTCGGTGCTGTACGGCCAGGTGCAGCCGGGCGGCATCGTCAACGCGGTAAGCAAGCGGCCCAAGAAGGAGGCGATCAACGAAGTCGGCGTGGAGGTGGGCAGCTTTGGCCAGCGCACGCTGCAGGCCGACATCAACCGGCCTCTGTCGGAATCGGGCAAGACGGCGCTGCGCATCAATGCCCAGGTGTCGGATGCGGACGACCCGACGCAGTTTGTCTACCGCAAGGACCGCTGGTTTGCGCCGTCGCTGTCCATCGACTTGGGCGCACAGACCGACCTGGTGCTGTTTGCTACCTACAGCCAGAGCGAGTGGATGCGCCAGCAGGGCATCACGCCCTATGGCACGGTGCTGCCCAACCGCAATGGCACTCTGCCGCGCACGATGTTCACGGGCGATCCGGCCTTTGGCCCCTACGACGTCGAAACCACCTCGCTGGGTTATGCACTGGAGCACAAGGTGTCGGATGCGATGACCTTCCGCCAGAACGTGCGCTACGAAACAGAGAAAGGCACGGGCAACTTTGTCTCCAATCTGGCGCTGCAGGCCAACCAGCGGCTGCAGAACCGCCAGGCATCTCGCCAGTACATGGACTACGACCTGCTGGCCACAGACACCTCGCTGCTCTCGCGCTTCGAGGCGCTGAGCGCGCGCCACCAACTGGTGACGGGCCTGGATGTGCGCAGCGGCCACAGCCTGCTGGCCAGCCGCACCTGCCGCATCGGCGCGCTGGACCTGTTCGCGCCCGTTTACGGCATGCAGGCCACCTGCCCGGCCGCGCTTACAGCCGATGCGCCCTCCAAGCTCACCGTGGCAGGCCTCTACGCGCAGGACCAGATCAAGTTCGGCCAGGGCTGGACGGCCTTGGTGGGCCTGCGCCGCGACTGGTCCACCACCGATACGAACAACCGCGTGGCCAAAACGCAGACGCGCCAGAAGGACAGCGCCACCACGCTGTCGGCCGGGCTGGTGTACGAGTTCAAGCCCGGCTGGGCAACGTACGGCAGCTACGGCGAATCCTTCCTGCCCCAGTCGGGCCTGACGTTTGCGGGCTCGCCTTTCGTGCCCGAGACCGGCAAGCAGTGGGAAGCGGGCGTGAAGTACGAGTCGCCCAACGGCCAGATCACTGGCGCGCTCGCCATCTTCGACCTGGTGCGTGAGAACGTGACCACGGCCGACCTGGTGAACACGGGTTTCAGCGTGCAGACCGGCGAGCAGCGCGCACGCGGGCTGGAGCTGGAGCTGGGAGCGGACCTGAAGAACGGCTGGAAGCTGACCAGCGCCTACACCTACACACAGACCAAGGTCACGCGCGACAACAATGCCGCCATCGTGGGCAAGCCACTCAACCTCACGCCGCGCCACACGCTCACGGCATGGGCCACGTACAAGCTGCCGCAATACCAGCGGGTGACGCTGGGCCTGGGCGGGCGGTATGTGAGCGAGCAGATCGGCTCCTACCCCTTCACACTGCCGTCGTACTTTGTGGCCGATGCGTCCATCAGCTACGCGGGCGACAACTACCGCGTGACGGCGGGCGTGAAGAACGTGTTCAACAAGGCGTATTACGACGGCGCGATCAACGCCAACGTGGTCTCGCCCTCGCTGCCACGCAACTTCAGCCTGGGTGTGACGTACTTCTTCTGACGCAGCGCTCCACCCCCGCCGCCCGCACGCCATGACCAGCCAGCGCACGCTCAACCGCCTGTTCACCCTGCACTCCTGGGCGGGCATCGTCACGGGGCTGCTGATGTTCATCGTGTGCTTTTCGGGCGCGGTGGTGGTGTTCAAGAACGAGATCGACCTGTGGGCCAACCCGTCACTGGCCCAGCTGCCCCGCGCTGAGAAGCCCGCCCCGCTCGACGCGGTGCTGGCGCAGGTGCATACCCACTACCCCGGCGCGACGGTGGAAACCATTGCGCTGCCCGATGCGGTCAACCCGAGCTACTTTGCCTTTGTACGCGAGCGCGGAGCCCCTGCCAACACGCGCACCAAGGTGGCCTTGCGCTCCGACACGGGCACGGTGGTCGGCCCGGTGGACAGCCAGCTGGGCCAGTACCTGCGCATGCTGCATGTGTTCCTGTTCTTCGGGCCGCGCTGGATTGTGGGGTTCCTCGGCATGGCCATGCTGGTGCTGATTGCCACGGGCATCGTCATCCACCGCAAGATCCTGGCCGAGCTGTTCACCCAGCGCTGGGGCCGCAGCTTTCGGGTGGTGATGTCGGACCTGCACAAGTCCGCAGGCATCTGGGGCCTGGGCTTTCACATCCTGATCGCAGCGACGGGTGCATGGATGGGCCTGGCGCCGCTGTTTGAGCAGGGCTACAAGTACGTGACCACCAGCACCGATGCCACCGCCCCCAAGCCAGCACGCAAGGCGGGCGGTGACGCCACCGAGCCGGTGCCCATGCAATCGCTGGATGCGCTGTACGCCACCGCGCAGCAGGCTGTGCCCGGCCTGGAGGCGCGCTACGTGTCGCTGCGCCGCTGGGGCACCAGCACGGCCGAAGCGGGCTTTACCGGCAATCTCAGCAACCACCTGGCCAGCACGGCGCGGGTGGACATCCACGCCGCCACCGGCGTGCCGAAGAAGGTGCACGACCCGCGCACGGCGGGCTTCTGGTCGCTGGTCAACGGCCTGATGGAGCCGCTGCACTTTGGCGACTTTGGCGGGCTGGCGCTGAAGTGGCTGTATTTCTTTTTGGGCATGACGCCCGCTTTTTTGTCCATCTCGGGCACGTTGATCTGGCTGGATGCGCGCCAGCAGCGCAGGCGCGAGGCCGAGGCCACACAGGCCACAGCGGGCGGCATCGCGGCTGCGGGCTGACACCAACGCCAAGCGTCCCCCTTCATAGCTTCACAGCTTCGCTCCCCATGCAACGTTTCTTTCTGGCCCTGCATGCCACCACGCCCGCCGCGCTCATCGTGGCGGTGTTCGTGCACCTGTGGGGGCCGGCGGGCCTGCCTTCGCTGGCGCAGCGGCCCGTGTGGGCGGTGTGGGCACTCATCGGCGTGTGGCTGCTGCTGTCGGCCCTGGCCGCCTGGGCGCTGCGCACGCTGGCGCTGTGGCGCGTGGCACTGGGCGGCGCGGGCGGGTTGCTGGCCCTGGCGGGCGCCGCGGGCCTGGTGCTGGGCAGCGCGCTGGCGCCCGCCATGTTCGCCAGCCTCGCCGCCGTGGGCCTGGCCTGCGCGGGCATCGCGGCCTTTATCGGGCCCCAGCGGGTGCAGGCGCCCCGGCGCAAGGCGGTGCGCCATGCAGCGGCCGCCGCAGGCACCAAAGCACATCCCGCCACAGCCCGCCACCGTTGGCACCCGCGCGGCTGGGGCCGTGGTGTGGTGCTGGCCCACGGGCCGTTCTGGCTGAGCGGTGTGCTGGCGGTGGAGTCGTTCCGCCTCGCCCATATCGTCGCGGCCGAGCCCGCACGCTCGTCGGGCATGCTGGGCCTGCTGCTCGCCTTGCTGGTGGCCCTGCCCGCCGCCACCCTGCGCCACTGGACACCCCGCACCTCGGCCGCACTGTGGCTGCTGGCCGCGCTGGCCTATGGCGGCCTGGTGGCCAAGGCGGGCCTGTGGCAATGGGCGGCTGCAGCGGCCCTGTGCATGGTGGCCGCTGGCGCGCCGCTGTTGCGGCAGCAGCACCTGCGGCGGGCACTGCGGCGGCGGCCAGCGCAGGCCACCAGCCACCACCCCTCGGAGGCCGCATGACCGCAGAACTCATAGGCGCCAGCGCCGCGCTGGCCTCACTGGTGGGCCTGACCCTCTGGGCACGGGCAGTGCCAACCCGCGCCTGGGGCGACGGCAGCACGGGCCGCGCCCAGGCCTGGGCCGTCGCGCTGGGCACACTGGCGCTGCAAACCATGGCCGCCATCACTGCGGCCGGGCCCACGGCGGGGGTGGCCCTGGTCATCGCCGCCTGGATGGCCCTGGGCTGGCTGCTGGTGCTGGCCATGAACCTGTGGCCACAGGCGACACTGCGCTGGGCGCCACGCCTGGGGGCGCTGGGTGGCGCGGGTTGTGTGGTGGCGCTGGGGTGGCTGCTGGTGCTGGGGTAGGCGGTGGGCGCTGCGCCAGGCGCTTCTCTGCGTGTATGCCCAACCTGATATTTGAGAAAAAACAGGCCTTTGCGCGCAACCACCATGCCCTTGTAGCTATTATTTTTATAGCAAAAACTCTCTGCACCGTACCCGGGCCCACCGCTGCCTCACGGCACAATCGCGCCCATGGATCAGTTGCTCGATGCCCCCTGGGTGCACACCCTGCGCTTTCTTCTGGAAGTGGCCGCCACCGTGGCGTTTGCGCTGTCAGGCGTGATCGCTGCCGCACGCAAGCGGCTGGACGTGGTGGGCGTGTGTGTGGTGGCCTTTGTGGCAGCGTTCGGCGGCGGCACGCTGCGCGACCTGCTGCTGGACCAGCGGCCCTTCTTCTGGGTGCGCCACACGGGTTTTGTCTGGGGCATCCTGGCCCTGTGTGTGGGCGCCATGCTGTTCATGCGCCAGCGCCACTTCAAGCCCACCGAGCGTGCCATGCTGCTGCCCGACGCCATTGGCCTGGGCCTGTTTGCCGCCGTGGGCGTGGACATTGCCACCGCCATCGGCATGCCTCCCATCATCAGCGTGATGATGGGTGTGACCACCGGCGTGTTCGGCGGCGTGCTGCGCGACGTGCTGTGCAACGAGGTGCCCCAGGCCTTCAGCGACCACCGGCCCTATGCCCTGTGTGCCTTTGCCGGTGGCTGGGCCGACGTGGCCCTGCGCCACCTGCAAGCGCCCGACTGGGCACCGCTGGTGGTCTGCGTGCTGCTCACGGCCGGGCTGCGCGGGCTGGCGCTGTGGCGCAACTGGGAGCTGCCTGCGTGGCGGGTGTGAGGGGGGCATCGGCCCCCCTGCCGCGCAGAGCTGGCGCGCCTGTGACAGCATCGGGTGCCCGGGGCCCGCACACTGGCCTTAGAACCTGTTCAAGATCTTTTCGGGGATCGCATTGGAGTGCAATCGGGAGGAGTGGATGCTTCGGGTGCGCCGCATGGGCTCGTGCCCATGCAAGCAGCCGGGGCTTCCAATCGCCCGATTTCACTCCAACCCTTCGGGCAAGTGCCTTGCCGGGCGGTCTGCGGCGTTGCAGCGCTTGCCAATAGCCGAGCTATTGGCGGCGCACTGCGCCTAGCATCCCATCCCGGCAAGGTACTTGTGCGACCCCGAAAAGACCTTGAAAAGGTTCTTAGTCCGACTGCAGGAGACACACCACAATGACCACCGCACCCACGCCCGCCCACCTGCGTGCCACGGCCCTTATCGACAGCGACGCACCTTCCATCCAGGCCTTTGCCGCCCAACACGCGCGCGGCACCACCGACCGTGACCGTGCCGTGGCCCTGTACCTGGCCGTGCGCGACGGCTTTCGCTACGACCCCTACCGCATCGACCTCTCGCCCCAGGGCATGGCGGCCAGCACCGTGCTGGCCAACGGCCACGGCTGGTGTGTGCCCAAGGCCGCTCTCCTCACCGCCGCATGCCGCGCGGCGGGCATCCCCGCGCGCATGGGCTTTGCCGATGTGCGCAACCACCTCAGCACCGAGCGCATGCGCGAGACCATGAAGACCGACCTCTTCATCTGGCACGGCTACACCGACATCTGGCTCGACGGCGCCTGGCGCAAGGCCACACCCGCCTTCAACATCGAGCTGTGCGAGCGCTTCGGGCTGCTGCCGCTGGAGTTCGATGGCGAAAACGATTCGATCTACCACCCGTTCGACAAATCCGGCGCGCGCCACATGGAATATGTGCACCAGCGCGGCGCGTTTGACGACATGCCGCTGGCGCAGATCGTGGCGGACTTTCGCACGGTGTACAGCGGCTGGCTGCCCGAAGACGGCGCCACCCACAGCAGCCTGGAGGGCGCCAGCTTTGCGCAGGATGTGGAGAAGGAGGCCCGCGCATGAGCAGCCATGCCGAGATCCCGCCGGGCTTTGCGCCGCTGCAGTCCGGCGGCCCGTTCATCCAGCACAACGGCCCGCTCTACTTGCGCCACGAAGGCAGCGTGGTGCAGTTCGGCTTTCGCGTGGAGCGCCGCCATGTGAACCCCATGAACAACCTGCACGGCGGCATGATGGCCAGCTTTTGCGACATGCTGCTGCCGCTGTCGGTGCACCGCAAAAGCGACCAGGTGGCCGACCGCTTCCTGCCCACCATCAGCCTGCAGATCGACTACCTGGCCCCCGCCCCGCTGGGCGCCTGGGTGCAGGGCGAGGCCGAGCCGCTGCGCGTCACGCGCTCGCTGGTGTTTGCTCAGGGCCTGGTCACCGCCGATGGCGTGCCCTGTGCGCGGGTGAGCGGGGTGTTCAAAATCGGGCCTGCAGTGCCCAGCAACGCTGTGGAGTGAACCCCGCAGGCCCGGCATGGCGGCGCGTGGCAGCACGCCCTTGTGCTGAGCGCCCCCTTGGTTGCATGGCCATGCTGGCAGCCCAGCACCGATTAATCCATAGATGTTATTTTTTCTCACATTCATGTGCATCTATGAATAATTCATACCATTCAGCTCTTGTTCTCGTGCATCATCGCAATTAATTCCTAGATGTTCAAAAATATCGTCTTGAACTAATATCTATGAATGCCATCTCAAAACACCAAGCCCGCTGACTACCCCCAGGCGGTCCTTCAGCAGATCGCGTTGCTCGCGCAGAACATCGTGATTGCTCGCAAGCGCCGCAAGGAAACGCAGGCCCAGTGGGCCCAACGGCTGGGCGTGTCGCAGCCCACCATGGCGCGCATTGAGCGGGGCGACCCGTCGGTGTCGATGGCGTCGTATGTGATGTGCATGTGGCTCATCAACCAGGCCCAGGGGCTGGCCGATCTGATTGCGCCGCAGAACGACCTGGCATCGCTGGAGCTTGAGGTGGCCAGAACCCAGCCCCGGGGCGCTGCACGGGCTACGGCGCAGAAGCGGGCGCCCTCCCCCCAAAAAAATTCGACAAAGCCTGCAACAAGCGAAGCACAAGACTCCTCCTTACCACTTGCATCAAAAGCCAATGCGCCTATCCATCCAAGGGCGTCACACCTTGCAGGAAAAGAGCGCTCGTTCTTGGGAATAAATCAGACGGATGCAGCGAAGAAGGCAGCTTGGATGGCGGCTGGACTGGGCCACGAAGAACAGGTCAAGAAGGCCATGCAGATAGCCCCCGGGCTGGGCCACGATGAAGAGATTAAAAGAGCCCTTGGTATTGCAGGAATCGGCGCGCCCGAGCGCCAACCCAACAGCACCGCCGCAGGCTTGGCCGCACTGATCTCGGGCCAGAAGAAAGCGCGGCCATGAGCCAGCAGCCCCACGCGCAGCAGATCACGCCGCGCTCCTATGTGCCGCAAGACACGCTGTATGTCTGGGCGCTGGTCAACCCCGCCCAGCCGGTACTGACCGGGGCGGTGGGGTTGTCGCAGCTGGTGCCCAACTGCGCCACCTTCAGCTACGCCGCAGACTGGTGGGAGTTTGCGCTGAGCGAAGACCTGCCCCTGCAGGCAGGCCAGATGTTCAGCGCAGGCCACAAAGACAGCGCACCAGGCGCCATAGACGACGCGCGGCCAGACCGCTGGGGCGAGCGCATCATCCTCTACATCGACCGCCCTGCGCGCCTGTCGATTCTGGAGATGCTGCTGTTCGCTGGCGACGACCGCTTTGGCGCGTTGGGAATATCCACATCGGCCGAGCACTACATTCCCCGCCGCATTGGGCCGTATCCGCAACTGCGCGATCTGGAGGCCATGGTGCGGGCGGTGGAAGACGTGCAGTCACAAGCCCCGGTCACGCCAGAGATCCAGCGGCTGGTGCAGCCTGGCGTAACACTGGGCGGTGCCCGGCCTAAGGCGCTGCTGCAAACCGACAACGGGCCGTGTGTCATCAAGTTCAGCGAGCTGGACGACCCCGTGGACACGCCCCTCGTCGAGCACGCCACCATGACGCTAGCGGCCCTGGCAGGAATTCGTGTGGCGACCACGGGCGTTCTGCCCATTCCATCGCGACTGGGCCGTGGGCCACAGCGCCATGCATTGACGATCCAGCGGTTTGACCGCGTGCAACTGGACACCCTGAGCCTGCGCGTGCACTGCATCTCCGCTAAGACTGCGCTGGCGGCGGCAGGCCTTGCAGATAAGAATAGCTATGGCGCGTTGGCCACCGTGCTGCAACGCAAGGCACACCCCGACCGGCAAAAGGCGCTGCGCGAAGAGCTGTTCAGGCGCATGGTGTTCAACATCCTCATGGACAACACCGACGACCACGAGCGCAACCACTGCCTGCGGCTGGGCTTCGATGGCTACTACGACCTGGCTCCAGCGTTCGACGTTGTGCCCACACTGCAAAAAATGGGCTACCAAGCGATGGTGGTGGGCCGGCACGGCACGCAATCCACGGTGGACAACGCGCTGACCGAGTTGAGCGAGTTCGGCATCACCCGGGCCCGGGCCATCGCGCTGATTCAGGAAGTCGCCCAGGCGGTCGAGCAATGGCCTCGGCATTTCCTGCAGCATGGCGTCTGCGCTGCAGACATGGAGCAATTGGCGGCCAGCATCGACCGCGATGCGCTCCGGCAGCAGCGCCTGGCGTTCTGCTGAGCTTGCTTCTGCGCAGGCCTCAACGCCTCTCAGCGCTCTTGCTCACCTAGCCGCTCCACCACAAACTCCACAAACCGCGCCAGCTTGGGCAGTTGCCGCCGATCGGGCGCGTACACCAAGTGCACATCGCGCTGTGCGGGCAGGCAACGCTGCAGCACGGGCACCAGCGCGCCGCTGGCCAGGTCGTCGGCCAGTAGCACCTCAGGCTGCATGACGAGACCCAGCCCACGCAGCGCCGCCTGGCGCAGGCCATCGCCCTGGTTGCAAACGAAGCGCGCGTTCTCGGGCCAGAAGAACTCCTCGTTGCCATCGCGCAGCGTCCATTCCACACGGCGCTGCCACACCGAGTGGCTCAGGCACTGGTGGCGGGCCAGGTCGGCCGCGCCCTGTGGCGTACCATGGCGCTCCAGATAGGCGGGCGTGGCGGCAATCACCATGCGGTAGGGGCGCAGTGAGCGGGCCACCAGGCCTTCGTCCACGATGCGGCCGATGCGGATGGCGGCATCGAACCCCTCACCCGCCATGTCCACCACGCTGTCGGTGAGCTGCAGGTCCACACGCACCTGCTCATGGCGCTGCAGAAACTCCGCCACCAGTGGCGCGATGACATGGCTGCCCAGGGTAAAAGGCGCACTCACCCGCAGCAGGCCCTGTGGCACGGCGCGGCTGCGCTCCACGGCCGATTCGGCCCAGCGCACCTGCTCCAGCACGCGTTTGCTGTCTTCGTAGAACGCAGCGCCCACCTCGGTCAGGCTGTTCTGGCGCGTGCTGCGCTGGAACAGGCGCGCGCCCAGGTGGGTTTCGAGCTGCTGGATGTGCTTGCCCACCATCACCGCCGACACCTGCAGCTGGCGCGCGGCGGCGGCAAAGCTGCCGGCTTCGACCACGGCCACCATGACTTCCATGTTGCGCAGTTTGTCCACGGCGGATTCCTAATCAATGGTTAGCACAAGAAGAACTTCAATGTACTTTATGCATTGATTGATTCGTAAAAGAATCGGGGCCTGTCTGTTCCTCCACCCGTTCTTTTTCAACCTTCAAGGAAAACACCATGTCCAAGATTCTTCTCATCGGCGCGAGCGGCACCATCGGCCAGGCCGTACTGGCCAACCTGGGCGCACGCCACGAGGTGATCACCGTGGGCCGCAGCAGCGGCACGCACCGCGCAGACTTTTCGCAGCCGGGCGCGGTCGCAAAGCTTTTCGAGGCGGTGGGCAACGTCGATGCCATCGTGAGCACCGCAGGCAACCTGCACTTTGGCCCGCTGACGGAAATGACTGCCGAGCAGTTCAACCTGGGCCTGCAGGACAAGCTCCTGGGCCAGGTGCAGCTGGCGCTAGTCGGCCAGAAGTACCTGACCGATGGCGGCTCCATCACGCTGACTGCGGGCATCCTGTCGATCGAGCCCATCCGCAACGGCGCCAGCGCCACGGCGGTGAACGCCGCCATCGAGGGCTTCGTGGCCGCCGCCGCCATCGAGTTGCCGCGCGGCCTGCGCATCAACGCCGTGAGCCCCACCATCCTCACCGAATCGGTGGGCGTGTACGGGCCGTTCTTCCCGGGGTTTGACACGGTGCCTGCCGAGCGTGCCGCGCGCGGCTACCAGCGCAGCGTGGAAGGGGCGCAGACGGGGCGGGTGTACCGGGTACAGTGAGCCACACCACCTGGATTTGAAAGAAAAATAGCTGCTACCGCCCGTCTAACAAGCGGCAGCAGCTATCAATTTGGTAGCTATGGTGATCGAAGGCGCAGATCAGTCCAAACTCGCGCCCGACTCTTTGACCACCTTGCCCCACTTCACCGACTCGGCCTGGATGAAGGCGGCAAACTGCTCAGGCGTCTCGCTGTAGGTCTCGGCGCCCTGCTCGTTGATCTTCTTCTTCACCTCGGCCTGGTTCAGCACCTTCACCAGTGCGGTGTTGAGCTTGGCCAGCACCGGCGCAGGCGTGCCAGCGGGCGCGAACATGCCAAACCACGAGGTGGCTTCATAGCCGGGCACACCGGCTTCGGCGATGGTCGGCACATTGGGCAGCTCGGGCGAGCGCTTGGCCGTGGTCACGGCAATGGGCACCAGCTTGCCACTGCGCACGTGTTGAATGGCCGAGGGCATGTTGTCGAACATGATGCCGATCTGGTTGCCCAGCAGGTCGGTCACAGCGGGTGCGCTGCCCTTGTAGGGCACGTGCACCATGTCCACCTTGGCCAGGCTCTTGAACAGCTCGCCCGACAGGTGGATGGAGCTGCCGTTGCCCGACGAGCCGAAGTTGACTTTGCCCGGGTTGGCCTTGGCGTAGGCGATCAGCTCCTTCACGCTCTTGTAGGGCTGTGCCGGGTTGGCCACGAGCAGGTTGGGCACATTGGCCACGCGCGTGAGCGGTGCAAAGTCCTTGATGGGGTCGAACGGCATCTTCTTGTACAGGCTGGCGTTGATGGCGTGCGTGCCCACCGTGCCCATAAAAAGTGTGTAGCCATCTGCCGGGGCCTTGGCCGCCATGGCGCCGCCGATGTTGCCGCCCGCACCTGCGCGGTTGTCCACGATGACGGACTGGCCCAGCTCCGTGGTCAGCGCCTGGCCGATGATGCGCGCCAGGATGTCGGTGGTGCCGCCTGCGGCAAAGGGCACGACGATGGTGACGGGCTTGCTCGGATAGGCCTGGGCGAGCGCAGCGCTGCTGCCCAGCAGGCCGATACCAGCGAGGGCGGTGACTGCAGCGGCCGACAGCGCGAAGCGGCGGGTGGTGTGGATGGAACGGGTCATGGTTTGTCTCCTTCAAGAAGGTGGATGAATGAATGGGTCGGTGCCACCAGCACCGCGTGGGCCCGCGTCTGGCCGCGCCGTGGCCTCAACCGGGCGCCGAGGCCTCCGGACGAGAACGGGGGCACGCCCCTTGCGGGGCGGCAAGGAAGATCAGTTCAGGTTGCTAAACAGGCGCCACTCCCAGCGTGGTGCCTCCGCACACGTACAGCACCTGCCCGGTCACGAAACCGTTGTCGGGCGAGAGGAAAAACAGCGCCGCGCGCGCCACGTCATCGGGCGTGCCCATGCGGCCCACGGCAATGCTGTTCAGGATGCGCTGCGTTTGCGGCGCTCCGTCAGGGTTGCTCTGGCGGAAGAGTTCGGTGGCGATGGGCCCGGGGCCAATCGCGTTGACGGTGATGCCGTCACGCCCCAGCTCCATGGCCAGCGTGCGTGTCATGCCGATCATTCCGGCCTTGGTGGCCGAATACACGATGCGCTCGCCCTTGCCCAGTGCGGCGCGCGACGACATGTTGACGATGCGGCCCTGCCCGCTGGCGCGCAGCGTGGGCAAAAAGGCCTGCACCAGCAGCATGGGTGCACGCAGGTGCAGGCCAACCACGTCATCCAGTTGGGCTGTGGTCGCCGTGTCGATGGTGCCAGGGCGCGTGGCGCCCGCGTTGTTCACCAGCGCCGTGACGTTGTGTTTGGCCGCAATCTCGGCCGCGCGCTCGCGGGTCGATGCCTCGTCGGTCAGGTCGCCCTGGTACGAGGTGAGTTGCGGGTGGCTCCAGGTGGGCAGCACGTAGTCCAGGTTGACCACCGCGTGGCCCTGGGCCAGCACGGCCTCGGCAATCGCGCGGCCGATGCCGTTGCTGGCGCCGGTGATAACGGTGACGGGCGTGGGGTTGCGCTCGATCACGGTCACACGCGCTCCAGGATCACGGCAATGCCCTGGCCCACGCCGATGCACATGGTGCACAGCGCGTACTGGCCCGCATGTTCGTGCAGGCGGTTGACGGCGGTGGTGACCAGGCGCGCGCCGCTGGCGCCCAGCGGGTGGCCCAGCGCGATGGCACCGCCCCAGGCGTTCACGCGGGCGTCGTCGTCCTTGAGGCCCAGGGCACGCAGCACGGCCAGGCCTTGCGCGGCAAAGGCTTCGTTCAGTTCGATCACGTCCATGTGGTCGATCGTCAGGC
This sequence comes from Acidovorax sp. Q11, assembly GCF_054950075.1. Lineage (NCBI taxonomy): Bacteria > Pseudomonadati > Pseudomonadota > Betaproteobacteria > Burkholderiales > Comamonadaceae > Acidovorax > Acidovorax sp. Q11. Next base: position 13,500 of record NZ_JBUDZG010000036.1, read on the forward strand.
CCGTCTGCGCCAGCACCTTTTGCGTGGCAGGCGTGGGGCCAAAGCCCATGATGCGTGGCGCCACACCGGCCACAGCCATGCCCAGCACGCGGGCGCGGGGCTTGAGGCCGTACTTGGCAGCATTGGCCTCGTCGGCCAGCAGCAGCGCGCAGGCGCCGTCGTTCACGCCCGATGCGTTGCCCGCCGTCACCGTGCCATCGGGGCGCACCACACCCTTGAGCTTGGCCAGCGCTTCGATGCTGGTCTCACGCGGGTGCTCGTCCTGGCTCACGATGATCGCGTCGCCCTTCTTTTGCGGGATGTGCACCGGCACGATCTCACGGGCCAGGTGGCCGGCCTTGATGGCGGCCACGGCGTTGAGCTGGCTGCGCAGGGCCATCTGGTCCTGGGCTTCGCGCTCAATCTTGAAATCCGTCGCCACGTTCTCGGCGGTTTCGGGCATGGAGTCCACACCGTACTTTTCCTTCATCAGCTTGTTGACAAAGCGCCAGCCAATCGTCGTGTCATACACCGCGTTGTTACGGCTGAAGGCCGACTCTGCCTTGGGCATGACAAAGGGGGCGCGGCTCATGCTCTCCACGCCGCCCGCGATCATCAGGCCCGCCTCGCCCGCCTTGATGGCGCGCGCTGCGGTGCCCACGGCGTCGAGCCCCGAGCCGCACAGGCGGTTGATGGTGGCGCCGGGCACGTCGATGGGCAGGCCCGCCAGCAGGCTGCTCATGTGGGCCACGTTGCGGTTGTCTTCACCGGCCTGGTTGGCGCAGCCATACAGCACGTCGGTCACTACGGCCCAGTCCACGCCGGGGTTGCGCTCCATCAGCGCCTTGATGGGGATGGCGCCCAGGTCGTCGGTGCGCACGCTGGAGAGCGCACCGCCGTAGCGGCCGAAAGGGGTGCGGATGGCGTCGCAGATGAAGGCTTGGCGTTGTTGGCTCATGGTTTTGTCTCCTCGTTTCTTGGGGGGTGGATTCGTTCAGGCGGCGGGGCGGATGGGCAGGCCCACCAGCTGCTCCAGCTCAGCGTGCGACAGGCCGGGCACGGTGTCGATGAGCTGCAGACCGGTGGGCGTGCAGGCCAGTGTGCACAGATCGGTGTAGATGCGCTTCACGCAGGCGACACCGGTGAGGGGGTAGCTGCATTGCGTCACGATCTTGCTCGCGTCCTGCTTGGTCAGCAGGTCCATCATGACCCAGGTCTGCTTGGCGCCGATGGCCAGGTCCATCGCGCCGCCCACGGCGGGGATGGCGCCGGGCTCGCCGGTGCTCCAGTTGGCCAGGTCGCCCGTGGCGCTGACCTGGAAGGCGCCCAGCACGCAGATGTCCAGGTGCCCGCCGCGCATCATCGCGAAGCTGTCGGCGTGGTGGAAGTACGCACCGCCAGGCAGCAGCGTGACGGGCTGCTTGCCCGCGTTGATGAGGTCGTAGTCCTCCAGCCCCGCAGCGGGCGCGGGGCCCATGCCCAGGATGCCGTTTTCGCTTTGCAGGATGACTTCGCGGCCCACGGGAATGTGGTTGGCCACCAGGGTGGGCTGGCCGATGCCCAGGTTGACGTAGGCGCCGTCGTGGATGTCCTGCGCCACGCGCTTCGCGAGTTCTTCTTTACTACGCTTTTGATAGCTGCTCATGCTTATTCTTTCTGCGCTTGGGGCCGATATCACGCGGATTTCTTGAATCCGCCCGCCTGCGTGGCCGTGCGGTCGATCTTCACCACATGCGTCACATAGATGCCCGGAGTGACGATGGCTTCCGGGTCCAGCGCGCCCAATTCCACCACCTCGTGCACGGTGGCAATGGTGGTCTTGGCAGCCGTGGCCATCACGGGGCCAAAGTTGCGCGCCGACATGCGGTAGGTGAGGTTGCCCCAGCGGTCGCCCTTCTCGGCTTTGACCAGGGCCACATCGCCATGGATGGGGTATTCGAGCACGTAGTGTTTGCCATTGATCTCGCGTGTTTCCTTGCCCGCAGCCAGTTCAGTGCCATAGGCCGTGGGGCAGAAAAAGGCGCCGATGCCCGCGCCCGCAGCGCGCAGGCGCTCGGCCAGGTTGCCCTGGGGCACCAGTTCCAGCTCCAGCTTGCCACTGCGATACAGGCCGTCGAACACATAGCTGTCCACCTGGCGCGGAAAGCTGCAGATTATCTTGCGCACCTGGCCCGCCTTGAGCAGCGCAGCCAGGCCCTGATCCGCATTGCCTGCGTTGTTGTTGACCACCGTGAGGTCCCGCGCCCCCTGGGCAATGAGGCCATCAATCAGCTCGCCCGGAATGCCGGCCGTGCCGAACCCACCTATCAACACCGTGGCACCATCCCTCACCCCCGCAAGGGCCTGGGCCACCGAGTCCGCCAGTTTGTTGATCATTGCAACGCTTTCTTGGTTTCTCTGTTGTCTCTTTGAAATTTGTTCACATATAGAACAAATGTTCGCTTAAAGAATTATAGTTGGTATACGTATGAATTCCCAAACCCCTGAAGCCAAAGACCCCAAACCGAGCGACAGCTATGTGCAGTCGTTCGCGCGCGGGCTCGAGGTGATCCGCTCGTTCAGCGCGGCCACGCCGCAGCAAACCTTGAGTGAAGTCGCCGCGCAGACTGGCCTGACCCGCGCAGGCGCGCGCCGCATCCTGCTTACGCTGCAGACGCTGGGTTATGTGGAGACGGACGGCAAGCTGTTTCGCCTCAGCCCGCGCATTCTGGACTTGGGGTTTGCGTACCTCTCATCGCTGCCCATCTGGAACCTGGCCGAGCCTGTGATGGAGGACCTGGTGGAAGAGGTGCGCGAGTCGTCATCGGCCGCCGTGCTCGACGGCCTGGACATCGTCTATGTACTGCGCGTGCCCACCCACAAGATCATGCGCACCACGCTGGGCGTGGGCTCGCGCCTGCCCGCCTGCTGGACGTCCATGGGCCGCATGCTGCTGGCCGGGTTGCAGGACGACGAACTGCAGGCCCGGCTGCAAGGCCACCCCATGCAGCGCTTTACCGAACACACCACCACGGATGGGGATGCACTGCTGGCCCACATCCGCCAGGCGCGGCAACAAGGCTGGTGCCTGGTGAACCAGGAGCTGGAAGAAGGTTTGATTTCGATTGCCGCACCGCTGACCAACCGCACAGGGCAGACGGTGGCGGCGCTCAACATCAGCGGCCAAGCCAACCGCACAAGTGCGGCGGTGATGCAGGAGACGCTGCTGCCTGCGCTGCTGAGCGCGGCCCGGACCATCTCGCGGATGATGGGTGCGCCACGCGGCTGACATCCGGGGATGGGTGGAAGACGCACTCAGCGCAACGAGCGGCCGGGGCTGAAAACCCGGTGGCCCTTGCCGTGCGTGGATGCAAGGCGCGGGGCATCAACACCAACCGCTCGCTGCGCTGAATGGGCTGAGGCACAACGGGCCCGCGCCCCAAGGCACAGGCCCAGCGAAACGCCTCAGCGCTTGCGAAAGCCCAGCACCAGCACCACGCCGCCGATCACCATGGCGCCCAGGCTCATCCACTGCGGGATGTTGACGGACTCCTTCTCCTTGACGGTCAGCTCCAGCGGGCCCAGCTTGGCCTGGGTGCTCTCCTTGGTGAAGCTGAAGCCCCCGGTCAGAAAACCGGCCAAACCCAGCACCAACAACAGCACACCAACGATTCGCATTGCATTCATGGCATTTCTCCCCATGCCGGGTTTAAAGGGCTGCAACAAAGCGGACCCGGCTCCTTGTCTTTGCGCCCAGCCAATGTAGGAGCCGCCCCCGCCAGTGCGGGTAGGACGCGGCCGCAGCACTGCGTAGCGCACAGGCGCGACCCTACAGCCCCCAAGTCAAAAGGCGCGTGCTACCCTCACGCCCCATGTTCAGCCCCTCCCAAGCCGATGTGCGCCGCTTTCTGTGTGGTGTGCACGCCAAGACCCAGAGCGGCGCCCCTATGGAAGCCATCGAGACGCTGGCCAGCCTGTGGATCGCCGAGCACCCCGAGTACCACGCCGACCTATCGGATGCCGATGCCGCCGTGGCGCGCAACTACGACGAAACGCCGGGGCAAACCAATCCGTTTTTGCACCTGTCAATGCACTTGTCGATCAGCGAGCAATGCAGCATCGACCAGCCGCGCGGCATCCGCCAGGCGGTCGAATTGCTCACGGCGCGGCTCGATTCGCTGCACGATGCCCACCACGCGGCCATGGACTGCCTGGGCGAAATGCTGTGGGAGAGCCAGCGCGCAGGCCGCCCGCCCGACGGCGAGGCCTACATCGCCTGCGTGCAGCGCCGCGCCACGCGGGACTAATCCCCGCACGGGTCGTGGCGGTCACAGCAGTTTGAACGCCAGCACCGCCACCAGCGTGGGTGGCAACGCGCCCAGCAGCAGGCCCAGCGGGTTGATAACGCCCTGCGAGAACTTCTCCTTCAGGATCGATGCCCCGGCCGGATTCGGCGCGTTGGCAATCACGGTCAAGCCGCCTCCCGTCACAGCGCCCGCCACCAGGGCCACCTTGAACTCGTCGCTGAGGCCCTCGACCAGCGAGCCCAGGTAGGTCAGCGCTGCGTTGTCGGTAAAGGCGGTGAGTGCTGCAGCACCAAAGAACACCGCATTGGCATCCATCTTCATGAGCACGGGCTGCAGCCACCATTGCTGCAAGCCGCCCAGCACCACCAGCCCGGCCAGGAAGAACGCCACCAGCAACGCTTCGCGCAGGATCAGCGGACTTTGGTGGCGCTGGTAGGCCGTGGTGAACCCCATGAAGAACAGGAACAGGCCCAGGAACACTGCGGGATGGTGGGCAAACACCACCACCAGCACCAGGAACGCGAGGTGAACACCCGCTACGGTCCACGGCACGGGAGACTCGGAGGCAGGGGTCTTGCGGCCCATGTGGCCCAGCTGGTTGCGGAAAATCAGCATCGCGATGCCCGCATTGATGACCACAGCCACCGCTGCCTTCCAGCCAAAGTGGGACACCATGAACCAGATGTCCCAGTTCCACTTGGCAGCCACCATCAGCACGGGCGGCGCCGCAAAGGAAGTGAGCGTTCCACCAATCGAGATGTTCACGAACAGCACGCCCAGCGTCGAATACTTGAGACGGCTTGAGGTGGGCTTTGAGAACAGCGTATCGCGCAGCATCAGGGCGGCCAGCGTCATCGCCGCCGGTTCGGTGATGAACGACCCGAGCAGGGGCACGAACGCCAGCACCACAAAGTACATGGCCATGCCGCGCTGCACGGGCAACATGGCTGCCAGCGCCCGCACCACGGCCCCGGCCAGCTCCAGGATGGGGCGGGTGGCAGCGATCACCATGATCGCGAACACAAACAAAGGCTCTGTGAAATTGCGCGAGTCCAGATAGGCCGTGGCCTCCTGTTTTCCGCTGATGGAAAACATGAACAGCATGAGCACCATGGCCCAGAAGCCAAAGACAACCTCCACCTCACCCAGCAGATGCCAGATGCCCGCATGCCGTGGCTGTGTGTGCGCCAGGTGCTCGAAGAACTTGGTGGAGAAGGTGTGGAGGATGGCCAGTCCGAACAGGACGGCGCCGATCACTTGGATCAGGGTCGGAGAGGAGTTCATGGGTCGCAGCGAAGCCGCGCGGCGGCCCGACCAGCGCATGAACCTGCCGAATCACCCTGATTGCGACACCCGCGCCCATTTTACAAAGGCCCACCAAAACCCCTTGTAGGCGCAGGACGCGTTCGGGTTCACCCAGAGACTGTGGCAAGGGCCCGCAGACCGGTGGGGGAGCCCCTCCACCCGCGTCACCGTAGCACCATGAAAAAAGCCCGCCAAGGCGGGCTTTCGGGTGCGGGGCCAGGTGGCCGTATCAGCGGAAACGCGACTGGGGCACCACGTGCAGGTCGCCTTCAACGCTGCTGATGTAGTTGGCCATAGCCTTCAGCTCCGCATTGGTGAACTGCTTGGCCACGCCACCCATGATGGCGTTGTTGCGGCCCACATTGGCGTTCTTCTCGACTTTGTAGGACTTGAGGGCCACAAAGAGGTAGTCGGCGTGCTGGCCTGCGATCTTGGGGTAGGAAGGATCGATGGGCTTGGCGAAGTTGTCGCCGTGGCAGGAGACACAAGCGCCCTTCTTGAGCAGCTCGGCCACTTGCACGCTGGGCTCACGGCCGGGCTTGGCGGGCAGCTCGGCTCCGGTCTTGCCATGTTGTTCGTAGTAGGCCGACACATCGGCGATGTCCTTCTCGGACAGCGATTCGGCGATGCCGCGCATCGTGGGGTGCTTGCGCTCGCCCTTCTGGTAAGCCACCAGGGCGGCGGTGATGAACTTGGCGCCTTGGCCCGAGATCATGGGCACCTTGTGGATCTCAGGAAAGCTGGCCTGGTAGCCAACGATGCCGTGGCAGCCAATGCACATGGCAATCTTTTGCTTGCCGGCTTCCACGTCGCCTTTGGCTTCCTGGGCATGGGAGACGGCGGTCACGGAAGCGACAGCCAGGGCAAATAGCGTGGTCAGCGTTTTGTTCATTTTGCGCGCACAATCTCGTGGAAGTTCAGCTCTGGGCTCTGATCAGCCGTTGATTATAGCCAGCGCCCTGTCAAGCCCATTCATCAACGATCCGGTGTTTTCCCCCATGAAATTCCAAGGCTCCCAGAACTACGTCGCCACCCAAGACCTGATGCTCGCCGTGAACGCCGCCATCACGCTGCAACGGCCGCTGCTGATCAAGGGCGAGCCCGGCACGGGCAAGACGATGCTGGCCGAGGAAGTGGCGCAGGCCCTGGACATGCCACTGTTGCAATGGCACATCAAGTCCACCACCAAGGCCCAGCAGGGCCTGTATGAATACGACGCGGTGAGCCGCCTGCGTGACAGCCAGCTCAACGATGGCGACAGCGCCGAGCGCGTGAAGAACATCCGCAACTACATCGTGCAGGGCGTGCTCTGGCAGGCCTTCACGGCCGACCGCCCCGTGGCGCTCTTGATCGACGAGATCGACAAGGCCGACATCGAGTTCCCGAACGACCTGCTGCGCGAGATCGACCGCATGGAGTTCTACTGCTACGAGACGCGCGAACTCATCAAGGCCAAGCACCGCCCGCTGGTGTTCATCACCTCCAACAACGAGAAGGAGCTGCCCGACGCCTTCCTGCGCCGCTGCTTCTTTCACTTCATCAAGTTCCCCGAGGCCGACACCATGCGGCAGATCATCAACGTGCACTTCCCCACACTCAAGAGCGAGCTGCTCAGTGTGGCGATGAAGACGTTCTACGACGTGCGCAACCTGCCCGGCCTCAAGAAGAAGCCCTCGACCAGCGAACTGATCGACTGGCTCAAGCTGCTGGTGGCCGAAGACATCCCGCTCACGGCCCTGCAAAGCGCCGACAACAAGGTGGCGGTGCCGCCACTGGTGGGCGCGCTGCTCAAGAACGAACAGGACGTGAGCCTGTTTGAGAAGCTGGTGTTCATGAACCAGCGAAACCGCTGATTTTTCGGACAGGCCGCACCATGAGCGCCCCCAACACCCCGTCTCTCGCAGACGGCATCTCTGACGCTGTCGGTTTTGTCGGCGGCGCCCTCATCGGCTTCTGGCTGGGCCAGTGGCTCGGCCTGGACATCTTCGCCCCCGGCTATGGCACCCCGGCTCTGTTGGGCATTGCCCTGGTGGGTCTGGGCGGCGGTCTGGGCCTGCATGCGGCCAAACGCTGGCAGGCCAGCCGCCGCAGCAAGCCATCCCAGGACTGATGAAGCGCCGAGAGCGAGAGCAACACCCATGGCTTTTGTAGAACCCATCACCCTGCGCGACCGGGGTGTGCGCCTGGAGCCCCTGGCCCTGTCGCATGAAGAAGGCCTTCGCCTGGCCGCAGCCGACGGCGAACTGTGGAAATTGCGTGTGACCTCGGTGCCTGAGCCCCAGGACACCCGCGCCTACATCGAAACCGCCCTGGCCACACGTGACCGCTTTGCATTCGCCGTGGTCGAAGAGGCCACCGGCAAGGTGCTGGGCTGCACCAGCTTTCACGACATCCTGCCCGCCGTAAAGCGGGTCGAGATTGGCTACACCTGGTACTGCCAAAGCGTACAGCGCAGCCATGTCAACACCACCTGCAAGCTACTGCTGTTGCAGCATGCCTTCGACACCCTGGGCTGCAACGTGGTGGGCTGGCGCACCGACAACTACAACTTCGCCTCGCAGCGCGCTATCGAGCGCCTGGGCGCCAAGAAGGACGGTGTGATCCGTGGCCACGCGCTGCGCCGCGACGGCACCATCCGTGACACGGTGATGTACAGCATGCGCGTGGGCGAGTGGCCCGAGGCGCGTGCGCAGTTGCTATACCTTTTGGAGCGCAACAAGCCCGCCTGACGCGCGCAAGGAGCCAAAAACATGCTGATCGACTTCTTCTACACCCTGCGCTCGGCCAAGCTGCCCGTGTCGGTCAAGGAATACCTCACCCTGCTCGAAGCCCTGCAGGCGGGCGTGGTGGGCCCCAAGTCGGACGATGCGTGGAGCCTGGACGATTTCTACAACCTCTCGCGCCTCACGCTGGTCAAGGACGAGAAGCACTACGACAAGTTCGATCGGGCCTTCGGCGCCTACTTCAAGGGCGTGGAGATGGTGGCCGACTTCACCAAGGAGATTCCGGCCGACTGGCTGCGCAAGATCCTGGAAAACGAGCTCACGCCCGAGCAGAAGGCCGCCATCGAGAAGATGGGCTGGGACGAGCTGATGGAGACGCTGAAGAAGCGCCTCGAAGAGCAAAAGGAACGCCACGAGGGCGGCAGCAAGTGGATCGGCACGGGCGGCACCAGCCCGTTCGGCCACGGCGGCTACAACCCGCAAGGTGTGCGCATTGGCGGCGCGGGCAAGAACAAGAGCGCCGTGAAGGTGTGGGAACAGCGCGCCTACAAGGACTATGACGACCAGCAGGAGCTGGGCACACGCAACATCAAGGTGGCGCTGCGCCGCCTGCGCAAGTTTGCGCGCGAGGGGCATGAGCTGGAGCTGGACCTGCCCGACACCATCCGCAGCACGGCGGCCAACGCGGGCTACCTGGACATCAAGATGGTGCCCGAGCGGCACAACAACGTGAAGGTGCTGCTGCTGATGGATGTGGGCGGCACCATGGACGAACACATCCAGCGCGTGGAAGAACTCTTCAGCGCGGTGAAGTCGGAGTTCAAGCACCTGGAGTTCTACTACTTCCACAACTGCGTGTACGACTTCATGTGGAAGAACAACCGCCGCCGCTTCGCCGAGAAGTTCCCCACCTGGGACATCATCCGCAAGTACAACCGCGACTACAAGCTGATCTTTGTGGGCGACGCGACCATGAGCCCGTACGAGATCCTGCAGCCCGGCGGCAGTGTGGAATACAACAACGAGGAAGCGGGCGCCGAGTGGATCCAGCGCCTGACCCACGCGTTTCCCAAACACGCATGGATCAACCCCGAGCCCCAGGGCGTGTGGCAGTACCGCCAGAGCATCAGCATCATCCAGCAGCTGCTGAGCAATCGCATGTACCCGCTGTCACTCAAGGGGCTGGAAGAAACCATGCGGCTGCTGTCAAAGTAAGCACAGCGGTTGGCGGCACAAAGAGCCCATTGCGCGCCGCTGTCTGACACGGGCGGGGCGCTTTTCAGTGCATAGTGGCGGCGGGCTGGTTGTTAAACAGCGAGCCCCCACCGTCCAACCCCACCCTTTGTAGCTGTGCCCTTTCGCGTCCTGTGCTCCTCCGCCAATCCCCCAACGCCGGCCCCATGGTCGGCGTTGCTGCTTATCGGCGCACTGTGCCTGAGCGGGTGCAGCCTGCTGCCGCGCGGTGAGGAAGGCGGCAACAGCCAGGAAGCCGCCACCGCAACCATAGCCGAATCCGCCACACCCGCGTTCGACCTGCGGGTGCGCGCACCGGCCACCGTACAGGACACCCTGGAGCGCCACCTGGAGCTGCAGCGCTTTCGCCACCTGCCCGACCTGCATGCCAACGAACTGCAGCGCCTGCTGGGCGCCGCCGACGCCAATGCCCGCGAGCTGCTGGGCACGATGGGCTACTTTGCGCCCACCATCACCGTGGAGCTGACCGAAACCCCCGACAGCCCCACCGCACCACGCGCCGTGGTCATCACCGTGGAACCCGGCCCGCAGACCCAGGTGGCCAGAGCAGAAGTGCTCTTCAGCCCCGGCAACACGACACCCGCAGAAGCCACCAGTGCCCAGGCGCCGGACGCCAGTGCCCGCCAGCAGCAGCGTGTGCGGCGCAATTGGTCACTGTCGCCAGGCCAGCCCTTCACCCAGTCTGCCTGGGACACAGCCAAGAACGATGGCCTGCGCCAGTTGCAGGCGCGCCGCCACCCCACTGCCCGCATTGCCAAAAGCCGGGCCGAGATCGACGCCGACAAACACGAGGCCCAGCTCAGCGTGACCTACGAGCCCGGCCCCGCCTACCGCTTTGGGCCCCTGCGGGTGGAGGGCAGCCAGCGCTACGACCCCGATGGCGCGCGGCGCCTGGCTCGCCTGCCCACAGGGGCCGTGTACGACGAGGCCGAAATGCTGGACGCCCAGCTGCGGCTGGCCAGCAGCGGTTACTACGACGCCGTGTTCCTCACACTCGACACCGATGGCGCCGACCCGCAGGCCGCCCCCGTGGTGGCCCAGGTGCGCGAGGCCAAGGTGCAAAAGCTGGTGTTCGGCCCGGGCTTCTCCACCGACAGCGGCGCGCGCCTGTCGCTGGAACATATCCACAACCAGATGCCGGGCCTGGGCTGGCGCGCCGTGAGCAAGCTGGCAGTGGACCGCGAGACCCAGCAGGCCAGCAGTGAATGGACCGACCTGCCGGACGCCCGGGGCTGGCGCTGGTTTGCTGGCGGCGAGCTGCAGCGCGAATCCACCGGCGACTACGACGTGAACAGCAGCCGCGTGCGCGCAGGCCGCAGCAAAAGCACCCGGCACATCGACCGCAATTATTTTGTGCAGTACGACTACGCCAACAGCCAGGGGCTGGGCGCCAATGTGCAGTCGCAGTCTGACACCAGCACGGCCATCAGCGTGAACTACGGCTGGACAGGCCGCTACTTCAACAGCCTCACCGCCCCCACACGCGGCCATGGCATCGCCGTGGAGCTGGGCCTGGGCACCACGCTGCGGCCTGAGCGCGACCCATTTGTGCGCACCCTGGTGCGCTGGCAATCCTTCATCCCCGCCGGGCGCGTGACCGACGATGCAGGCACAGGCCGCAACGCCCGGCTGGCCCTGCGGGCCGAGGCCGGGGCCGTGCTCGCCCGCGATGGCGCGCAGATCCCTGTGACACAGCTGTTCATCACCGGCGGTGACACCACGGTGCGCGGCTACGGCTACCGCAGCATTGGTGCGCGCACCGACAACGGCCAGCTCTACGGTGGCCGCTACCTGGCCGTGGGCAGCGTGGAATGGCAACGCCCCATCGTCTACAAGGGCCAGATGACCGACTGGGAGAGCACGCTGTTTGTTGATGCCGGCGCCGTGGCCGACAAGGTGGGCGACCTGAGCCCCCGCGTGGGCGTGGGGGCTGGCGTGCGTTGGCGCAGCCCCGTGGGGCCCCTGCAGGCCGACCTGGCCTATGGCATCAAGACCCAGGAACTGCGGCTGCACCTGCGGCTGGGGTTCAGCTTCTGATGGCGATGAGCAGCACCCCGCCCCATCCCGCACCGCGCGCCCGCGCGTCGGACTTCAGCGCCGGGTCTTCATCGGCCCAGCGCCCTCGCCCACCGCGCCCACCCGGTGCCTACCGCATGCTGCGGGCACTGGGCTGGCTGCTGGTGGCGCTGGTGGCCTTGCTGCTCACGGCCTGCGCGCTGCTGTGGTGGTGGGCGGGCAGCGGTACGTCGCTGGCCACCACGCTGGCCCGCGCGGCGCAATACCTGCCCGCAGGCCAGCAACTGGAAAGCCGCGAAGCTACCGGCTCGCTGCGCGGCGGCGGGCGCATCGGCTGGCTGCGCTGGAGCAGCCCCAGCCTGTCCGTTGAAGTGACCGACCTGCGCCTGGGCTGGCAACTGGCGCCCTTGCTGCAGCGCCGGCTGGAGCTGGGCGAAGTGCTGGCCACACGGGTGCAGATCACGCCACTGGGCGGCTCGCAAAGCGCCGAGCCACCAACGCCCCCCACCCAGCTGGTGCTGCCCTTGCACATCGGCGTGGCGTTTCGCGTGGACCAGTTGCAGTGGGCAGGCGCCCCGGCCGTGGAGGCCCGGGGCCTGGCGGGCGACTACCACTTTGATGGGCGCGAGCACCGCCTGAACATCGGCGGCGTGGAGCTGGCCCAGGGCCAATACAACGCGCGGCTGACACTGCAGGCCCAGGCGCCCCTGGCGCTGGACGCCACCGCGGGCGGCACGGTGCGCACCGCCGTGCCTGGTGGCACTTCCGCTATCCAGCTGGGCGCGCACGCCACGCTGCAGGGCACGCTGGCCACGGCGGCGGCGCAGCTGCAACTGCAGGCGCGCATCCAACCCACTCGCTCGCAAGAAACCCAGGCCACACCGCCACCGCCCGCCACCGCCGCCCCCATGCAGGCCGAGGTGCAGGCCACGCTGGCCCCATGGGCCACACAGCCCCTGCAATCGGCCCAGGCCACGCTGCGCGCCGTCAACCTCGCAGCCCTGTGGCCCCAGGCCCCGACCACGCAGCTGCATGGCACCGTGCAGGCGGGCCCCACCCCAGGCGCGGCCACCAGCAGCACGGGCTGGGCACTGCAGGCGCAGCTGCGCAACGAGCTGGCAGGCCCATGGGACCAAACCCGCCTGCCCATCACCACCCTGCAGGCCGACGCGAAGTACGACGGCACCCGCTGGACGGTGCCAGGCGCCACGGTGAATGCGGGCACCGGCGCAGTCACCCTGCACGGCAGCTACACCCCCGCCACCGGCGCGCTGGAGGGCCAGGCCGAACTGCGCAACCTGCGCCCCGACGCCCTGCACACCGCCTGGGCGGCCGCCCCGCTGGCAGGCCGCGTGGCAGCGCAGATGCAGGGCGAGGTGGTGCGTTTTACAGCAGACATCCGGGCCACCGGCTCTGGCGTTGTGGCATCGGCCAAATCAACCACCCAGCGCGCCCCGCTGCTGCGCATCAACACGCTCGCCGCCCAAGGCAGCTGGCACCCGCCTTCGCCCACCCAGCCCGGTGGCAGCTTGCAGCTGGAGCGCCTGCTGCTGGACGCGTTGCAAGCCCGCGTCGAAGCCACCCAGCTGCGCGTGGCCCCCGGCGATCTGTCGGGCCAGGGCCAGGTCACGTTGGCCGTGCCGGGCGCCACAGCACGTGCACAAGGCAGCATCGCCCCACAGACCGGCGCGGGCGACCTGCACATGCAATGGACCGATGTGGGCCAGACCCAGCGCTGGCTGGCCAGCCTGCCGCTGGTGGGCACTCCACTGCAACAGGCCCTGCAAGGCGCCACCGCTCAGGGCGCCGCACAACTGACCGCCCGCTGGAAAGGCGGCTGGCAAACGCTGGCCCGGCAGCTGGAATCCGCCACCGGCACCCGCACCGGTGCGAGCACCAGCGCCCGCAACACGTGCAGCACACCGCCATCGGACAAGGCCCCTTTCGAGCTGCAAGCCGCGCTCTCCACCCCGCAGCTGGACCTGTCCCTGCCCCCAGGCCAGCGCGCGGGCGGCGCCACCGCCGTGCAGCTGCGCGCTGTCAAGGCCGACCTCTCCGGCACCCTGGCGCAGGCCACGCTCGTGCTGGACGGCGAAGCGCGCCTGAACGCATCCCAGCCCCGGCAGATGCAGCGGCTGGCACTGCACACCCGCGCCACCGGTGGGCTGGGCACACCCGCGCAAGGCGCACCAAGCGCTCAGGTGCAAATCAGCGCACTGCGGCTGGTGGCGCAAGATGCCGCCCGCCCCGGCCCCTGGACGCTGCAACTGGCCGAGCCCCTGTCCCTCACCACGCGCGCCCCCTCCAGCCCCAGTGCGTCGTCGCCAGCGGCGGGCTACACCGTGCAGGCCTCGGCAGGCCAGGCCCGCCTGACCGGCCCCCTGCCCGGCACCGCCACGCTGCGGTGGCAACCCCTGCGCGTGGCCACCGGTGCCAACCCGCTGCAAATGCAAACCCAGGGCACGCTGCAGGGCCTGCCCATGGCCTGGGTCGATGCCCTGGGCCTCGGCGACACACCCGCCGCCGGTGGCCGCCCCGCCCAGCCGCTGCTGGCCCGCATGGGGCTGGCCACCAGCATCGTGCTCGACGGGCAATGGAATGTAGACACCACCCAGGGCCCGCTGCGCGCCAGCGCCAGCCTGCGCCGGGCCAGTGGCGACCTGCGCATCCTGGCGGGCGACGCCACCGCCATTACCGCAGTGCAAAGCAGCGGCCAGGGCACGGGCGCTGGCGCCACCACCGTGATCGCCACCGAGGCGTCGGCCAGCACTGCAGGATCGGCCAATGCACCAGGCACTGCTGCCGGTGTGCGCCAGGCCGAGGTCACCATCGAGATCGACGGCGAAGCCCTGCGCGCCCAACTGGCCTGGGCCAGCGACCGGGCTGGCGAAGTGCAGGCCAGCGTCAGCACCCGCATCACGCCCGATGCGCCCCTGGCTGGCACGCTGCGCGCGCGCCTGCCCGACGTGGGGGTGTGGTCGGCCCTGGCCCCACCCGGCTGGCGCGTGCGCGGCACGCTGGATGCGAGCGCCACCTTGTCGGGCACGCGCAATGCGCCGCGTTGGGCCGGCACGCTGGGCGCCGACGACATGGCCGTGCGCTCGGTGGTCGATGGCGTGGACCTGCAAGCTGGCCGCCTGCGCGCCACGCTGCAAGGCAACCAGTTGCAGATCACCGAGTTCCGCCTGCAGGGCGGGCGCGGCAGCGGCGCGCGCATTGCAGGCTTCAGCGGCAATCGCACTGCCGCGCCGCAAGACGGCGGCACGCTCACCGCCACCGGCAGCGTGGGCTGGGGCGACAGCGCTGCGGCAACCACCGGCCTGTCGGGCATCACCATGGCACTGCAGGCCGAGGCCAAGGCCTTGCAGGTGCTGGTGCGCGCCGACCGGCAGGTCAGCGTGTCGGGCCAGTTGCAGGCGCAGTTGCAGCAGGGCCAGATCAGCCTGCGCGGCAAGCTCACCACCGACCGCGCCACCATCATCCTGCCCGACGAAACCGCGCCCACCCTGGGCACCGACGTGGTCGTGCGCTCTGCTGCCAAGGACCGCGAAGACCAGGCCCGGGCCCAGGCCGCCGCCAAGGCCAGCCAGGTGGCGGCACAGGCAGAAACCGCCAAGCCGCCCGACATTGCCATCACCCTCAACCTGGGGCGCGACTTTGCACTCAGCGGCCATGGCATCACCACCCGGCTGACGGGCGAGGTGGACATCCGTAGCAGCGCCGTGCCCGGCGCCCCGCCGCGCGTGACCGGCGAGGTGCGCACCGACGAAGGCCGCTACCGCGCCTGGGGCCAGATGCTGGACGTGGAGACGGGCCTGATCCGCTTCAACGGCCCCTACAACAACCCCTCGCTCGACATCCTGGCGCTGCGCCCCAACATCAGCGTGCGCGCGGGCGTACAGGTCACGGGCAGCGCGCAGGCGCCCCGCGTCAAGCTCTATTCCGACCCCGACCTGCCCGACGCCGAAAAACTCTCGTGGGTAGTGCTGGGCCGCAACGCCACCGCAGGCGGCGCCGAAGCCGCCGTGCTGCAACAAGCCGCCCTGGCCCTGCTCGGCCGCAAGGGCGGCAACACCGGCACCGCCAACATCGCCAGCCGCGTGGGCCTGGACGAAATCGGTTTTCGCGGCGCCACCCCGGGCGACGACGCCAGCACCGCCGCCCTCACCTTCGGCAAGCGCCTGTCCAAGGACTTGTACGTGACCTACGAGCGCAGCCTGTCGGGCACACTGGGCACGCTCTACATCTTCTACGACCTCTCCCGCCGCCTCACGCTGCGCGGGCAGACAGGCGAGAAAAGCGCGGTGGACATCATCTACACGGTGAAGTACGACTAGAGCTTGGCGGGGAAAGAGGCCCGCTCACGCCACTACAATGCGCGGCTGTCCTCGCTCCTCATAGTTCAATGGATAGAACGAGTGCCTCCTAAGCGCTAGATGCAGGTTCGATTCCTGCTGAGGGGACCACGGCTAAAAGAAATAGGCCTTACCGCGCGATCCACATGGATTTGAAGCTACAAATTTCATAGCGACCGCGCGCTCAACCGCCTGCCAGTGCTCAGGCCGGTTGCGGCGCCGCCTCTGGCGCTGCGGGCGCACGCGCCGTGAGCGCACTGCCCATCGAGGCGGCCATGATGCAGCCAATGGCCAGCCACTGCACCGCGCTCAGATGCTCGCCCAGCAGGGCCATGGCGACCAGCGCGGCCACGGCGGGTTCCATGCTGATCATGATGCCGAAGGCCTCCTTGGGCAGGCGCTTGAGGGCCATCATCTCCAGCGAAATCGGCACTGCGCTGGACACCGCTGCCACCGCCACGCCAATCAGCAACAGGCTGGGCGAGAGCAGCGCCGCCCCCGCGTGCGCCACCCCCACCGGCACCACCACCAGTGCCGCCACCAACAGGCCCAGCGATACCGAATGCCCCGCGTGCAAATGCCCCGCGCGTTTGCCAAACACGATGTACAGCGCCCAGAACACCGCCGCGCCCAGCGCGTAGGCCACGCCCACCGGGTCCAGCATGCTGCCGTTGAGCCCCAGTGGCAGCAGCAGCCCCAGCCCCGCGATGGCCAGCAGCACCCACACAAAATCCACTGCGCGGCGCGACGACCAGATGGCCACGGCCAGCGGCCCTGCAAATTCAATGGCCACGGCCAGGCCAAAGGGCAGCGTGCGCAGCGACATGTAGAACATCAGGTTCATGCCGCCCAGGGCCGCGCCATACAGCACCACCGACTTCGCATCGGCCCGGCTCAGGTGCCAGCGCCAGGGCCGCCACAGCAAGAGCACCAGCAGCGCCGAGAACCCCACCCGCAGCGCCGTGGTGCCCTGCGCCCCCACGGCCGGAAACAGCCAGTGTTTGGCCCAGGATGTGCCGATGCCCAGCGCTGTCACAGAGCCAAGCACGGCAAGAAAAGGGAGAAATCGGTGGAAAACCGCAGAGGTAGAGGAAGAAACTGGCATGCGCAAAAATATAGTTCGCTCACGCCGTGTTTTTGACTCTGATTTGAGGGGTCAAACGCAACTTTCACTCGACCGTTCTCGCCCCTGCACGAGGTTCCGCATGACCGCACCCGCCGCACTCGACCGCTTCGACCTCGCCATCCTGGACATCCTGCAGACCGACAACACCACGCCCCAGCGCGTGATCGCCCAGGCCGTGAACCTCTCGGCCCCGGCCGTGCAGCGGCGCATCCAGCGGCTGCAGAACACAGGGGTGATCCGCGCCAACGTGGCCGTGCTCGACCCGGAAAAGGTCGGCAAGCCGCTGACCATCGTGGTGGAGGTGCACCTGGAGAACGAACGCCCTGACCGCACCGCCCCGCTGCGCGCGCGCATCGCCGCCGAAGAGGCCGTGCAGCAGTGCTACAGCGTGACAGGCGAGGCGGACTACCTGCTGGTGGTGACAGTGGCCTCGATGACCGGCTACCAGGCACTGACGCGGCGCCTGTTTGAAGGCGACGACAACGTGCGCTGGTTTCGGACCTCGGTGGCGCTGGAATGCATGAAGACGGGGCTGCGCGTGCCGCTGGGCACCGGCCCCGGCATCTGACTACACCCCCAGCATCCGCCGCATCTCTGCCCCGCCAAGCCGCAGCCTCGGCCCACCCAACAGCTCGCACATGCGCGCATTCAGCGGCGCCGCCATGCCCTGCTGCGCCGCCAGCCGCACCACCGCGCCGCACAACGCATCAATCTCCGTCACGCGCCCGGCTTCCAGGTCGTCCCACATGGATGAGCGGGCGGTGGCGTCGATCTGCAGCATACGTTTGGCCAGGCGGGTGAACAGCCAGTTGGGCAGGCGCAGCACAGCGGGTAGCAGCGTGGGCGACACTGCGGTGACCTTTGCGGGCGTGATGCCTGCGCGGGCCATCACGCCCAGGGCCTCGGACTGCAGGGCGGCGAACACGCGGCGGCAGTCGCGGTCGAGCAGCTCCTGGCGCAGGGGCAGGTTGGACAGCGCGTTGACCGGGTTGTTGAGGTTGAGCAGAAGCTTGCCCCACTGCACGGCGCGGATGTCGGGCGACAGCACGGTGGCCAGGCCTGCGGCGGCAAAGACCGGCGCGATGCGCTCGGTGGCCGCATCGCGCTGCAACTGCAGGTGGCCCGCGGTGGCGCGGTGCACATGCGCGCCGCGCAGCACTACGTTGTAGGGCACCATGCCCGCCAGCACGTTCAGGTCCGGCGCCAGCGCCTGGACGCGGGCCACGTTGTCCACGCCGTTCTGCAATGAGATGACGGGAGTGCCAGGCGCGCACGCGGCAGCCAGTTCGCGTGCAGCGGATTCGGTGGCGCCGCTTTTGACGCACAGCAGGACGATGCTGTCCGCGCTCGGCGCCGCCTCGGCCAGAGTCGCTGCCAGCCGCAGCGCCGGGGCGCCTGCGGGCACGGTGCGGTCAAAGCCATCCAGGTCGGTCACGCGCAGGCCCTGCGCGGCGATGGGCTGCAGCGCGTGGGCGCGGCCCACCAGGGTCACGGCCTGTCCATGCGCGGCCAGGCGGCCGCCCACATAACAACCGATGGCGCCTGCGCCGAGAACGATGAAATTCATAGTGGAGCCCTCCTTCACTAAAGCGGGCCGCTGCACCGGGCCGACCGCGCATTGTGCAGACGCGGTAGCCCTGGCGACGCCCGGGCAGCCTTGTACGCCCTGATACATTTCGGCAGGTTACATATTTTTCTTGGAAGGGATGGACGGACCATGGGTCAAACAATATTTGCGCGGTGGATGGCCGCGTTCTTCACAGCGCTGGCTTTTTTTTCGGCAGGCAACGCGCTGGCACAAGCCACCACCTACACCGCCACCGCCACCAGCAACTACAGCAACAAAGTTGACTTCACAGCGCCCTGCGGCGTGGGACCATGCCAGAACTTCACGCTGGCCATGGGCCCCTCGGGCTCCTTTACCGTGTCCAGCCCACTGGCGGCCAATCTGGCCAACGCCAACGTGCTCGCCTCAGTGACTTCGTTCAGTTTCAATGACGGTCTCACGACCTATACCAACACTGACCCCAATGTCCGTGTGCATCGGATTCGAGTGACCACCAACGCGGCTGCTGCCATCACTGCGGTTGACATCCTGATCGAGCGCTGGGAGTCTGGCACCTCGCCTCACGCAATCGGCGACCGCTTTTCCTTCATCTTTCTGCCAAGCACTGCTCGGCGGAATGCCGTGTGCAGTTCTGTGGGCGTGTCTCCCGCTGGCGTCGCGGACAGTTGCAACAGTGAAAACGTGGATGCGAGCAGTTCACAGGCTAGCGGGGCCACCATCAGCTGGACTTCCGCAGCAGTGGCGACCTCAACGGCTTCCATTCCGACGATGTCTGAGTGGGGCCTCCTGCTGATGGCAGGGCTGATGGGCATGGGGGGATACTTCGCGCTGCGCCGACGTACGGCGTAAGCATCCACCCCGTAGAACGCTCTGCGAAAAGGGGCAGAGATTACTGTGCCCCGCAGTTGATCCGGTCGCGCCACCTCCCTACAGGGCTTCCATGCAGGTGAGCGAAGGCCGATGTCAAAACCCCTGAGGTCGTGTGACCGCAGCCTAAGTTGGAGTGAATCCTGCGCTGGGCAGGCGGTCACGCGTCGCTCCTCGAGCGGCAGCGTGGCACACACGCGACGTCAATCGCGGCCCGCCAACATGACGGCCTAATGTCCTGAATTGGAGACCCATTCCGTAAGGACGCCGAAAATCGCCGTCAGGCGACCGCCCACGTAACAACCGATGGCGCCTGCGCCGAGAACAATGAAGTGCATGGTTAAGAGCCTATTCAAAGTCTTTTTGGAGTCACACAAGTCCCTTGCCCGAAGGGTTGGAGTGAAATCGGGCGATTGAACGCCCCGGCTGCTTGCATGGGCATGAGCCCATGCGGCGCATCCGAAGCATCCACTTCATCACGATGGCACTCCAATGCGATCTCCAAAAAGACCTTGAACAGGCTCTAAGAATCCTTGGAAAGTGGGCCGGGTGCCGGTGGCATTGTGCAGACCGGGCGGCCCGCAGTCTGGCACGCAGGCGACGCTGGGCCCATCCATGCCCTTCTTCCGCTGAAATTTATGGCCTTTTTGGCCTTCTCCGCGCGACCACCAAGCGCTTATAGCTATCAAGTACATAGCAATATACCGCTACATCATCAGCCAAACCGCAGCGTCACCCGCAACCCCCCCAGGCGCGGGGAGCTGTCCAGCGCCACCACCGCACCGTGCCGCTGCGCAATGGCTTGCACGATGGCCAGGCCCAGGCCGCTGCCGGGGGCGCCGTCGGCGGTGTCGCGGACAAAACGCTGCATCACGCGCTCGCGGTGCTCGGGGGCGATGCCGGGGCCGCTGTCTTCCACCGTGAGGAGGGCCCGGCCATGGTCGGTGCCCACCTGCACGTCCACCTGGCCGCCAGGCGGGGTGTATTTGATGGCGTTGTCGAGCAGGTTGCGCACCAGCATGCGCAGGGCCTCGGCACTACCCCGCACGATCACGGGCACGGTGGCGGCTTCGGCGTCGAGCAGGCCCACGTCCATGCTGCGCGCCTGGGCGGCGGGCGCCACATCGGCCAGGGCCAGCTGGGCGATGGCGCGCAGGTCCACAGGCTCGGTTGCCGTGGATCCGGCTTCCTGCCGTGCCAGCGTCAGCAACTGTTCGACCAGGCGCGTGGCGCGGTCGATGCCGGCCGACAGGCGTTCGATGGCGGCGGCGCGCGCGGTATCGTCGCCCGCGCGCTGCAGACCCTGCAGCTGCAGGCGCAGCGCGGCCAGGGGCGAGCGCAGCTCGTGTGCGGCGTCGGCCACAAAATGTTCCTGCGCTTCGAAAGCCCTTTGCACGCGCTCGAACAGCAGGTTGAGTTCGCTCACCAGGGGCTGCACCTCGTCGGGCAGCTGCGCATCGCTCACGGGCGAGAGGTCGTCGGCCTGCCGCTGGGCGAGCTGGCGGCGCACGCGCTCCACCGGGGCCAGCGAGCGGCTCACGCCCCACCACACAGCCAGCACCAAGAGCGGGGCCATGAAGGCCAGCGGCGCCAGCGTGCGCAGGGCCAGGCTGCGGGCCATGCCCTGCCGCACGGCCATGTTCTGCGCCACCTGGATGACCTGCGAGCGCGTCTGCATCGAGAACACTCGGTAAGTGCCGCCGCGTGCCTGCACGTTGGTGAAGCCCAGCACGGCAATCTGCGGCAGGGCAGCGCCCACGGCAGATTCAAAAATGCGCAGCCCTTCGTTGGTCCACACCTGCACGATGAATTCGTGGTTCTCGTCCTCGGGGTCCAGCCCCGGGCCCAGGCCCTGCGCGTCCACCGGCAGGCCCGAGCGCAGGGCCAGCGCGGTCTGCTGCATGTGGTAGTCGAACAGCGCATCGGCTTCATCCAGCGCGCTGCGGTAGGCCAATGCGCCCTGCACCGCCCCGGCCAGCACGATGGCGGCCAGCAGGAACATCAGCAGCCGCATGCGCAGGGAGCGCGGGAGCAGGCCCCGCAAGGCGTAGGAAAGCTTGTCCATCACATCTTGGGTACGAGATAGCCGACGCCTCGCACATTCAGCACCAGCTCGGGCCCCAGCTTCTTGCGCAGGCCGTGGACGTACACCTCCACCGCATTGCTGCTCACCTCGTCGCCCCAGCCGTAGAGCTTGTTTTCGAGCTGCTGGCGTGACAGCACCATGCCAGGGCGGGCGATGAGCGGCTCCAGCACGGCCCACTCTCGGCCGGACAACACCACCGGCGTGCCGCGCACCGTCACCTCGCGCGTGGCGGGGTTGATGCTGACGCCCTGGTGTTCGTACACCGGCTCGGCCCGCCCCGCAGCGCGGCGCAGCAGAGCGCGGATGCGGGGCAGCAGCTCATCGAGGTCATAGGGTTTGAGCACGTAGTCGTCGGCACCGGCATCAAGCCCCTCGATGCGCTGGGCCACGGCGTCGCGGGCAGTGGCCACCAGCACGGGGGTGCGGTCCTTGCGGGTGCGCAGGTCACGCAGCACGGTCAGACCATCGCGTTTGGGCAGGCCCAAGTCGAGCAGCACGAGGTCGTAGGGCTGGGTGCGCAAGGCCGTGTCGGCGGCGTCGCCGTCGCGCGCCCAGTCCACCGCGTAGTGTTCGGCGCGCAGCAGGTCTTGCACGGCTTCGCCGATCATGGGGTCGTCTTCAACCAGCAACAGGCGCATGGCGGCGGTCTACAAGGAAAGAAGAGAGCATGGCGCGAGGATAGCGGCTGCCAAGCGCGGCGCTTTGATCCAGTTCTGTAATAATAATTATTTTCATTCGCATTTTAAAATGACAAACCGCCGAACCGCCTTGCGCCGCCCCGCCACCCCTTCTTGCACCTTTGCGCCCACCGCGCTGGGCCTGGCGTGCCTGCTGGCCTGTGCGGCGGCGCAGGCTCAGGGCACAGGTGATGCAACCACCACCTCGGCCCAGCTGGCCGACGTAACAGTGCGTGCCACCGCCCTGGAGGATGCGGCCGACCTGCAACTGCGCCGCCCGGTCAGCGCAGGTGCACTGGGGGAACGCAGTGCGCTGGAGACGCCCTACTCCAGCCGCGTGGTCACAGCCGAAACGATTGAACAGACAGCGCCCAACAAGCTGGGGGATCTGTTCTTTACCGACGCGTCGGTGTCGGACAACAGCGCCAGCGTCGGGGCCTGGGCCAGCTACCTCACGGTGCGCGGGCTGGATCTGGACTGGCAGAACGCCTACCGCATCGATGGGCGCCCCTTTATCAGCTACGTGACCACGCTGCCCTACGAGCACATGGAGCAGGTGGAGCTGCTCAAGGGCGCCACGGGCTTCATGTATGGCTTTGGCAGCCCCGGCGGCCTGGTGAACTATGTGACCAAGAAGCCGCCCGCCAGCGCGGCGATGGCCGAACGCAGCGTGGGCCTGGGTGTCAATTCCAAGAGCGTGTGGCGCACGCATGCGGACCTGGGTGGACGCGCCGGGGAGAACGACCGCTGGGGCTCTCGCCTGAACGTGACGCGCGAGCAGGGCAACACCTTCAACGACGGGAATCTGCGGCGCAATGCCGTTTCGCTGGCGCTGGATGCTCGGCTCACACGCGACCTGAGCTGGGAGTTCCAGTCGCTCTACCAGGACCGCCTCTCGCGCGATGCCGAGCCCACCATCACCACCGCATCCCTGGCGGGCACGCGGCTGCCTTCGCCCATCGCCAATGACAACGGCCGTCTGGTGGGGCCGGGCAACTTTGCAGACAACACGTTCAAATATGTCTCCACCGGCCTGAAGTACCAGATCGCACCCGACTGGCAACTGCGCAGCAGCTACAGCTACAGCGGCACGCGCACGCGGCGCAATGAAACGGTGCTGGACCTGCTGGACGCCGCAGGCAACTACCGCAACGACCGCTCGGACTATGGGGAGTCCTACCAGTACAGGCACCTGGACGCGGTGCTGCAGGGGCGCCTTGTCACTGGAGGGTTGCAGCACCAGATCGTGGCCGGTGCCGCATGGCAAGAGCAGGCGAACGACTACTCTGCGAACGGGTTCTACGGCACCGTGGGCACCGGCAACCTGGGCAGCCAGAACACCCTGGGCTACATCAGCCAAGGCGATTTGGCGAGCCTGGGGCTGTTCCGCGCGGTAGAGGTCACGCAAAAGGCTGTGTTCGTGAGCGACACCATTGCGCTGTCTCCCCAGTGGTCTGTGCTGGCGGGCTTGCGCTACACCCACTACACGCAACGGGGGTTTGGCACCAACGGTGCAGAGACGTCGCGCTACAGCCAGTCGGGGGTGATCACACCATCGCTCGCGCTGATGCGCCACCTCACGCCGCAGACCATGGCCTATGCCAGCTTTGTCGAGGCGCTGCAGCCGGGCACCTCGGTGAGCAACCCGGCCTACACCAACTATGGAGCCCTGCTGGACCCGCTCAAGAGCCGCCAGTATGAGATGGGCATCAAGACCGAGCAAGCCAGCTGGGCGGCCACAGCGGCGCTGTTCCGTATCGAGAAGAAGGCAGAGTACGTAGCGGTGAACGGCGGCGCCAGCACCGTAGTGCAGGACGGTCAGTCCACCTTCCAGGGCCTGGAGCTGGGCGCCACGGCGCGCCTGGGTGCCCAGTGGCGCCTGGGCGGCAGCCTGATGCTGCTGGACAGCGAGTACGGACGGGGCAACGCCCACACCGGCAACCGCGTGGTGGGCGCCCCGAAGACCGTGGCCACGGCCCAGCTGGCCTACCGGGTGGCGCAAGTGCCTGGGCTGCAACTGACTGCGGGCATCAAGCACACGGGCAACACACCGCTGCGCCCCTCGGGTGAACTGAGCACGCCCGCCTTCACGCTGCTGAACCTGGGCGCCACCTACGACACGCTGATGGGCGGCTATGCCACCACCTGGCGCGCGTCCATCAACAACGCGGCGGACAAAAAATACTGGCTTTACCAGTACGCCAACTACGTGAAGGCGGGCGATCCGCGCACCTTCAACCTGAGCGCCACCGTGCGGTTCTGACAGCGCGCGCAAGGCTTACCCCAGGCGCACCGGCACAAAGATCTTGTTGCCGTCGCGCGCGATCAGCAGCGCCACCGACTTGCCTGCCTTGGCCATGGCCGCGCGCACCTGCTCGATGTTTTTGGCGGGTGCGCCGTTGATGGCCAGCAGCACATCGCCCGGCTGCACACCGGCGGCCGCAGCGGGGCCACGCGCCTGCTCGATCACCAGGCCCTCGCTCACCCCCACCTCCTGGCGCTCCTCGCGCTCCAGCGGGCGCAGCGACAGGCCCAGCTGGCCCTTGCCCACGGCATCGTCGTTGCGCGCTTGTTTGATGGCCTTGTCGCTGGCGTCGCCAAGGGTGGCGGTCAGCTCCACGGGCTTGCCCTGGCGCCACACCGACAGCTTGGCCTGTTGACCCGGCTGCGCCTGGCCCACCCACGCAGGCAGGTCGCCCGAGGCCACAATGGGCTGGCCGTCCACCTGGCGGATCACATCGCCCGCCTGCAGGCCGGCCTTCTCGGCCGGGCTGCCCTTGCTGACGCTGGCCACCAGCGCGCCTTCGGGCTTGTCGAGGTTGAACGACCCGGCAAATGCCTGGTTCACCTCTTGCACCGCCACGCCCAGTTGCGCATGGCGCACCTTGCCCGTGGCAACGATCTGGTCCTTGATCTTGGCGGCCAACTCGATGGGGATGGAGAAGGACAGCCCCTGGTAGCCGCCCGAGCGGCTGTAGATCTGCGAGTTGATGCCCACCACCTCGCCGCGCGCATTGAACAGCGGCCCACCCGAGTTGCCGGGATTCACCGCCACGTCGGTCTGGATGAAGGGCACCAGGCTGTCGTCGGGCAGCGAACGGCCCTTGGCGCTGACCACGCCTGCGGTCACGCTGTTCTCGAAGCCGAAGGGCGAGCCGATGGCCAGCACCCATTCGCCCACCTGCAGGTCGCGCGTGCTGCCCAGGCGCACCGTGGGCAGATCCTTGGCATCGATCTTGAGCACCGCCACGTCGGTCTTGGGGTCGGCGCCCAGCACCTTGGCGCGGAACTCGCGCCGGTCGGTGAGCTTGACGGTGACATCGCTTGCGCCCTTGACCACATGGGCATTGGTCAGCACCAGGCCGTCGGGGCTGACGATGAAGCCCGATCCCTGGCCATGCGTGGGCACATTGGGCTGGCCCTGCGCACCCGCGCCAGGAAAGCCAAACTGGCGGAAGAACTCGTAGAACGGGTCGTTCGGGTCGATCTGAGGGCCCCGTTGCTGGCGCGCAGAGGCTTGCCCCTCATCGTCGTCCTCATCGCGGGCCATTGCCGTCTTGGTGCTGCCCGTGACGCTGATGTTGACCACGGCCGGGCCGTTCTGTGCAGTGATCTGGGCAAAGCTGGGCAGCGTGCCGCCCTGGGCCGACGGGGTCTGGGCAACGATGGGGGCAGTGGGGGTCAGGGCACGGGCCTGGTGCCCCGTGATGAGGCCCGTGCCCATGGCGCCCACTGCACCGGCGGCCACCAGGGCCAGGATGAGGCGGCGGGGGGTGGAAGTCAGCGTGGTCGTGTTCATGGTGGTATGCCTTTTCCATCGGAGTTGCGATGGAAGGCAGTGTGGGCACGCACGCTTAGACGAAACTTAGGCGCGACGAAGGTTGCGTCGCGCCGGACCGGCTGGCTGCAGGCTAAGCCGCCTCGCGCCCTTTCTGGCTCTCGAAGTAGACCACCTTGCGCGCGCGCATCACGTCGCCCAGCGGGCGGTGCGCAGCCAGGGCCTGCCAGGGGTCGAACACGGCAGCTTCCACCTGCTCGGCCAGCGCGGGGTCGGCCGCTGGGTCTTGGCGGGGCAAGGTCAGCCGGGCCACCGTGGTGTAGGGCGTGGGCCAGTCCACACTGGCGTCTTCAATGGGGGTGGTGGCCTCGTCCACAAAAGGCTGCAGTTGCAGATCCCAATGCAGATCCTGCTGTTGCAGGCGCGATGAAAACTCGGCGTTCCAGTCGTCCTGCACCTGGGTGACCGGTGCGCCGTTGGATGCCTGGGGCACCAGGCGCACACGCACCGCATAGGGTCCACTGGCGATGGGCGCCGCACTGTGCACGGCATGCGACGCAAAGCCGCCAAAGGGCCGCCCGAAGGTCTTGACCGTCTTGGCGATCTGCCTGGCGGCCCCCAGCAGCCCATGGCGTTGCACCAGGAACTTGATCAACGCGCCGCCACCATGCGAGGCCGCCACCACAAAGTCCACGAACTCGCCACTTTGGGGGAAAGCAAACTTCTCCTGGTTGATGAGCAGGAAGTCCTGGCTTTTGGCGGGCCCGTTGCCCAGAGCGGAATCGCCCCGCACCCCCAGAACGCTGAACGCAAAGCCACGGATGTCCGGCTTGCGGTCGGAGGTGGTGTCCATGCCGCCGTTGCTCAGCCGCACCCGCACTTCGTACAACCCCGGCTCGGCGAACAGCCCCTGGGCTGCAAATGTGGGCAGATCGCCCAGCACCTCCAATCGGCCCCGGGCAGCCGTGAGCTGCTTGCGGTGCAGGCCCCGCCCCTTGCCGTATTTTTGCGACTTGCGTGCCTGCAACTCGGCAAACTGGCGCGCATACCCGGCAAAGCGCTGCGCTTCGTCGGGTGCCACCACTTCTTTCCAGCCTGTGCTGGGGGTGTAGCGTGTGTCCATGGGCCACCTCGTTTGAAAGCCAGCGCGCATGGTAGCGCGACACGCCCCAAATCGGCACCCCTGGCAACCACTGCGCTACAGGTAGAGAAACCGGTACACGATGGCCCCCTGCGCCACCTCGCCCGGCACCAGCCACTGCACCGGAAAGGCGGCTTGGTTAGGCGCATCGGGGTACGCCATGGGTTCCAGGCAGATGCCGTCGCCCGGCTGCCAGAGCCAGTCGGCCTGCTGCATGCCACGGCCTCGGTCCCGCGCAGGGTCAGCCTTGAGGCCATGGCCTGCATACACCTGCACGCCAGGCGCGGTGCTCCAGACTTCCATCGCGCGGCCACCCACGGGCTCGCTGAGCAGCGCGGCCAGGCGCAGGCCGGGTGCGGTGATCGATACAGCGGGAGGTGCACGGTGTACATCCAGTTCGTCCAGCACCAGATAGTGATCCAGCCCGACGGCCAGGGCCAGTTGCTCGCTGGGCGCTGCCACTGCGTCACCCACACGGCGGGCCTGGCGGAAGTCGAACGGTGTGCCCCACACACCCGCTAGTGCACCCGTGGGGCACACATCGGCGGCCAGTGGCACGTAGCGGCTGGCAGGCACCTGCAGGGTGTGGCCGTGGGTGCTGCCACAGCCCGCCAGGTTGAAGAATGCATGCCCGGTGAGGTTGAGCACCGTGGGCGCACGCAGCGCCTGGGCCGTCCAGGCCATGTGCAGCGCGTTGTCGGCCGTGACCTGCAGGTGCAGCTGCACATGCACATCACCCGGTACGCCGTCGTCTTCGGTGCGAAAGGTGTGGCTCAGGGCGAGTGCATCGGCCTGCACGCCATCCACCGCAAACACCTGAAAGCGGCTGCCGCGCGGCCCACCGTGGTGGTGGTGTGGGCCGCTGTTGGTGGGCAGCTGCAGGTGTGAGCCATCGGGCAGGGTGAGCGTGCCTGCACGCAACCGCCCGGCCCAGCGCCCGATCAATGCGCCCATGGAGAGTTGACCATCCAGATAGCCCTGCAGGCTGTCATAGCCCAGCGCCACATCGACCAGACCGCCCTGCCCATCGGGCACCGCCACTTGCACCAGGCGGGCGCCGTAGTTGCTCACGGCCACCTGCAGGCCGCCCGCGCCGTGCAGGGTAAACAAATCGGTGCGCTGGCCATGCAGGTCGCGCTGGAATGCCTCGCGGGAGAGTGTGTAAGCCATGCGCCGAGTCTATTTCGTGGGGCTGGCTGCGTCGCGCGTGACCAGCCAGATGCCCCCGCACACCAGCACCAGGGCCAGCAGGTTCTTCCACTCCAGCAGCGCCTCGCCCAGGAACAGCGCTGACAGCGCCCGCACCGAAAATCGGCACCGTGAAGTTGAACACCGTGACCTGGCTCACGCGGTTGTGTTTGAGCAAAATGCTCCACAGCGAGAACGCGGCCGATGACAGCAGCGCCAGGTACACCAGCAGCAGGGCCGAGCCCCAGGTGAAACCCGTGAGCGCACCGCCCAGGCCCCAGCCGATGGCCAGCAGCGCCGCGCCTCCGATGCCCAACTGCCAGCCCGTCATCACCACCGAATCCATGCGCTGGGACACCTGCTTGCCGTAGATGCTGGCCGCAGCGAGCACGAAGGCAGCGATCACCACAAAACCCTCGCCCAGCAGCATGAAATCCATGTCCAACGTGCCGCGCCCCAGGTTGACCACCATCACTCCGACAAAGCCGACCAGGCAGCCCCACAGCTTGGCGTGGCTCAGGCGGTCGTTGTGATAGACCCAGTGCGCCAGCAGCACGCTGAAGAAGGTGCCCGTGGCATTCATGATCGAACCCTTGACCCTCGTGGTGTGCGCCAGGCCCACGTAGAAGAACACGTATTGCAGCGTGGTCTGCGCCAGCCCAAGCACTATCAGCTGCCGCCCTGCTGCAAAGCCCAGGCCCCAGATGGCCTTGCGCGTGGCCATGGCCCAGGCGAGCAGGATCAGCCCCGCGCCCAGAAACCGCCAGCCTGCAAACACCAGCTGTGTGGGAATGTCATGGCGGGCGATGCCGAACCATGTTGGCGCCGACCGGAAACTGAGCCAGTTTTGTAGGTAGGGCCGAAGTAAAAATGAGCCAGGTGTTCAACCTACCCTGCTGTTTATTTAAGCAGCGGGGTTCGAGGAGTGATCACCATGGACATGA
>NZ_JBUDZG010000037.1:0-34416 GCF_054950075.1 Acidovorax sp. Q11
TCATGTCCATGGTGATCACTCCTCGAACCCCACTGCTTAAATAAACAGCAGGGTAGGTTGAACACCTGGCTCATTTTTACTTCGGCCCTACCTAGAAAACTGGCTCAGTTTCCGGTCGGCGCCAACATGGGCCGCCATCCAGTACCTGATGCCCGGCGAAGACGCGCCCGAGCACCGGCACACGCAGCACGCGTTTCGCTTTGTGGTGGAAGGCGAGGGCGTGTGGACTGTGGTGAATGGCGATGCCGTGCGCATGTCGCGGGGCGACTTTCTGCCCCAGGCCGGCTGGAACTGGCATGCCCACCACAACGCTGCTACAGAGCCCATGGCCTGGATCGACGGCCTGGACATTCCGTTCTCGTACTACACCGAGAGCCAGTTTTTTGAAGTGGGGCGCGAGAAGCTTCCGCCCGCTGAGCGCACCACCGCCGAGCGTTCTTATTCCGAAAGGCTATGGGGCCACCCGGGCCTGCGCCCGGTATCGATGTTGCAGGCGCAGCCCGCCACGCCCTTGCTGGCCTACCGCTGGGTGGATACCGACCGCGCGCTGGCCGATCAGCTGGCGCTGGAAGACGAAGGCCAGGCAGGCACGCTGAGCCCCGGGCACGCGGCTGTGCGCTTTACCAACCCCACCACCGGCGCCGATGTGCTGCCCACGATGCGGACCGAAATGCACCGCGTGCGCGCGGGCGGCGCGACGCGGGTGCACCGCGAGGTGGGTTCGTCCGTGTTCCAGGTGTTTGACGGCAGCGGCACCGTTACGGTGGGTGAGCGCACCTGGCAGGTGGCGCGGGGCGACTTGTTTGTGGTGCCGTCGTGGCAACCGTTCTCGGCCCAGGCATCGGCCGCTGGCGCACTCGACCTGTTCCGCTTCAGCGACGCGCCGATTTTTGAGGCGCTGCACAGCCACCGTGCGCAAGTCACTGTTTGATCCATCACTCACCAGCCGGATTCGGCTTTCATAGAACCAAGGAGACACACCCCCATGCGGACCGCCATTCGTTCACAGATTTTTAGACCCGCTCTGGCGCTTTGCGCGCTGGCCCTTGTGGCCGCCGCGAGCGTGCCCCATGCCGTGGCGCAGACCTTCCCCGCCAAACCCGTTCGCTCCGTCGCGCCGTATTCGCCCGGCAGCGGCCCCGATGCGGTGATGCGCATCCTGAGCGAGCGGCTGTCGCGCAATTGGGGGCAGCAACTCGTCATTGACAACAAGCCGGGTGCCAACGGTTTCATCGCCATCGGCGATGCCAAGCGCGCTGCGCCAGATGGCTACACGCTGCTGCAGGTGGACAACACGCACATGGCCCTGCAGCCGCATGTGTTCAAGCAACTGCCCTATGACCCGATCAAAGATTTCGAGCCAGTCGCTCCGGCGTATTTCACGAACTTCTTTGTGGTGGTGGCGGCTAACTCGCCCTGGAAGGATGTGGGCGATCTGATCAAGGCGGCCAAGGCGGCGCCAGGCGACATCACCTACGGCTCCTGGGGCATCGGCAGCGTGGCCCATGTGGGCGCGGCGAGTCTGGAGGCAGCAACGGGCACGAAGATGATGCATGTGCCGTACAAGGACATGGGCAGCGTCTACACCTCTGTGGCCACGGGCGATATCAAGTGGGCGTTTGGCACGGCGGCGACGGCCGGGCCGATGTTCCAGGCCAAGAAGGTGAAGTTTCTGGCCCTGGCTGCGCCCCAGCGTCTGGCGGGCTTCACCGACATTCCAACCATGGGCGAAGCGGGCGGCCCGTCCGGGTTTGAAGTGAAGACCTGGGTGGGCCTGTTCGCGCCTGCTGGCACGCCGAAGGCCGCCATCGAGAAGATCAATGCCGACGTGGGCAAGGTGCTGGCCACTTCAGAGGTCAAGGAGCGCCTGGCGACCTTCGGGTTTGAGCCCTACATCGGCCCGCCCGCCGAACTCACCAAGGCCATTGAACGCGATTCGCGCACGTTTGGTGAAGTCGTCAAGCGCGCCAAGATTGCCCTGGACTGACACAGGGACTGACACAGGGACTGAAACAGAGACTGAGCATGAAACTCTATTCCTTCTTCCGCAGCGGAACCTCCCACCGCTTGCGCATCGCGCTCAACCTCAAGGGGCTGGCCTACGAACAGATTGCGGTCGATTTGCGGCGCGAGGAACATCTGGGCGATGCCTTCAAGGCCATCAACCCGCAGCAGTTGGTGCCCGTGCTGGAGGCCGACGAGCGCCTGATGATCCAGTCGCCCGCCATCATCGAGTGGCTCGAAGAGCGCTATCCCACCCCACCGCTGCTGCCCGGCGATGCAGGCGATCGCGCCCAGGTGCGCGCCCTGGCCGCCATCGTGGGCTGCGACATCCACCCCATCAACAACCGCCGCATTCTGGAGGCACTGCGCCATCGCTTTGGTGCCGACGAGGCTGCTGTGAACGACTGGTGCGGCACCTGGATCAGCGCGGGCTTTGACGCCATCGAGGCGCTGCTGTCGAAGGACCCGCAGCGCGGTGATTTCTGCTTTGGCAGCACCTCCACGCTGGCCGATGTGTACCTGGTTCCGCAGGTGGAAAGCGCGCGCCGCTTCAAGGTGGACTTGTCGCGCTGGCCGCTAATCCAGGCAGTGGATGCTGCCTGCGCGCAGCTGGAAGCGTTTCGCAAGGCGGCGCCCAGCGCGCAGCCGGATGCGGGCTGAGCCTGTCGAAGCCCCTCGCGGCGCTTCGACCGCGCTGAGTGAGCGGTTCAAGTGGATTCAGACGACTCCAAGAACCTCATTCCGTTTCCAAATCATCCGTGTCTAGGCGCGAAGCCGCAGACAGTGCTGTAGCTGTAGCACGGCAAGGCGAAGCAACAACGACACGGATGATTTGGAGGCGGAATCAGTCGCCCTGCATGTAAAAAGCCTCGGCATGGAGGTGGGCCGCCTCCAGGCCTTTGCCCAGCGCCAGCAGTGTGGTGGTCTCCACCATCGGCGGCGAGCCACACAGATACGCCTGCCAGCCTTGCAGGCTCGCGTGGTCCTGCTCGATGGCCTGGGTCACCAGCCCGCGCCGCTGCGTGGCAGAGTCGGCGCCCGAGGCCACCACCACATGCACCTGCAGGGCCGGGTGCACGCTGCGCAAATGGTCCAGCCACGCCAGGCCATACAGCTCGCGCGGCGAGCGCAGGCCGAAGTACAGGTGAATGGGGTTGCGCATGCCCGCAGCCACCGCGCCGCGCACCACCGACAGCATCGACGCCAGCCCGGTGCCCCCGGCCACGCACAGCATGGGCCCCGTGTGCTGCTGGCGCAAATACGCTGCGCCCAGCGGCCCACTGACCTTGACCTTGTCCCCCACCTTGAGCTGCCCGGCGATGTAGCCGCTGACCCGGCCCTGGGGCATGAGTTGCACATGAAACTCCAGCAGCGGTTCGCCCGGCAGGTTTGCCATGGAGTAGGGGCGCACGTGCGTCGGCGCGAACCCCAACTGCACGTATTGGCCTGGTGAAAACGCAATCGGTTTTGCCACCTTGAGCAGCAGGCGCCGGATGTCTGCCGCCAGTGGCTCGATGGCCACCACGGTGGCCTTGGCCACGCGGGCGCGGTGCACCACGGCCTCTTCGGGGGCGGGCACTTCGATGGTGCAGGGCTCGGTCACATAGGTCTGGCAAGCCAGCACGGCGCCGTCCACGCCGTCCAGGGGGCGCTGCTGCTCGCGCCCGCCATCGAGCACCTCACCAGACAGCACCCGGCAGCGGCAGATGCCGCAGCGGCCCGACAAGCACGAATACGACATCGGAACCTGCGCCGCGCGCAGGGCGTCAAGCAGGTTCACGCCGGGCTCGGCGCGGATCACGCGGTTAAGCGGCTGAACGAGGATGTCCATGGCGGGCTGCGTTCGATTTCATCCAGCCCATTGTGCCAACGAAAGCGCCTGTGAATCACTGGCTGCAATACCATCGCCACTTCATATCACCCGAGCTGATGGAGTAGCGATGGAGCTATCGGATATCGACCTGAACCTGCTGGTGCTGTTTCAGCAACTCATGGTCGAGCGGCGCGTGTCGAAAGTGGCCGACAACCTGGGGCTGACGCAGCCTGCGGTCAGCAATGCGCTGGCCAAGCTGCGGCGCATTTTTGGCGACGAGCTGTTCTTGCGCACCTCGGGCGGCATGGTGCCCACGCCTTTTTCCGAGCAACTGGGCGAGTCCGTGGGGTATGCGCTGGGCATGATCCACAGCGGGCTGAACCAGCGCACACAGTTCACGCCCGCAACGCTCAAGCGCACCATCACCATCGGCATGACAGACATTGGCGAGATCGTTTTCCTACCTGCGCTGCTGGAGCGCCTGGGGCGGGAGGCGCCGGGCGTCACGCTGAACACCGTGCGCAACAACGCCGCCCATCTGCGCGAAGACATGGAGGCTGGCAAGGTGGACCTGGCGATCGGCCTGCTGCCGCAGCTGAAAGCCGGGTTCTTCCAGCGGCGGCTGTTTCGCCAGCGTTATGTGTGCCTGTTCCGAAAGGGCCACGCGCTGGACCGGCCCAAGCTGCTGTTGTCGGACTACAAAGCGGCAGAGCACCTGGTGATCGTGTCGGCGGGCACGGGGCACGGCAAGGTGGACGAGCTGATCCAGAAGGCCGGCATCGACCGCCTGGTGCGGCTGAGCGTGCCGCACTTTGTGAGCGTGGGCCACATCCTCCAAAGCACGGCGCTGGTGGCGACGGTGCCCGAGCGGCTGGCGCTCAAGTTGGTCGAACCCTTTGGCTTGGTGCTGCGCACGCACCCCGTCAAACTGCCTGACGCGCCCATCAGCGTGTTCTGGCACGCCAAGGTGCACCGCGAGCCGGTGAACCAATGGCTGCGCAGCATGGTGTTTGAATTGTTTGGGGGCGATGGCCCCGCTGG
Source organism: Acidovorax sp. Q11 (assembly GCF_054950075.1). Classification (NCBI taxonomy): domain Bacteria; kingdom Pseudomonadati; phylum Pseudomonadota; class Betaproteobacteria; order Burkholderiales; family Comamonadaceae; genus Acidovorax; species Acidovorax sp. Q11. The sequence continues at coordinate 4,859 of NZ_JBUDZG010000037.1, forward strand.
CGGTGGTTTGCCGTGATCGGTAGGCCGTGCCCACAGCGCATGCCGGGCTGAGCCACAGGCTCTGCCATGAAATGCTATGTTATTTATAGCTATTTGCGCTTGTCAGTCGAGCGGTAGGGCCGATTTCTAATAGGATTTTTCGCTCACCCCTTGAGCTTTTTAAGCCATTGGTTTGCAAGTAAGCAGATGCGGGCCCCGAAGACCGGCTGAAGGTCAGTCCTTGTAGGGCGACTTCCCGCTGCGGACACAGACCTCGAACTTCTCCTCATCAAAGTACCCGTCTTCTGCCAGCACCTCGCTGATGAGCACCTGCGCGACATCCTTGCCCCGGAAGTTGTCTGTCAGCTCGCCTTCGATGCCGCCATGGGCGACGACCTCGTTCATGAGAGAGAGCACCCTGGGGCAGATGATTCGGCCCTGAACCTCCACAGCGCAGCCGTATTCGGAAAAGAAGTCGCAGGTGATGTCGCCGCCGACCCGCAGCAGATAGTCGTTCGAGGTGTTGACGCACACCGATTGGGCGTGGAGGTCGCCGCCAACAATCACGTCAAAACTCATGCGGCCGATGTGCTCGCAGGTCAGGTTGCCGGTGACCACCAGCAGGCCCACGTCGTAGGGGTAGCCAATCTTGCGTGCGGACACGTTGCCGTCGATGACGGTGACCGGCGCAACCATCAACTCGTCCACCACCAGATCGCCTTGGTGAAACATCACACCCTCCTCCTCAAAGGCGTGGGCGGCGTCGAAAAAGGCGTTCTCCCGGATCAGTCGCGCTTGGCGTGTTGTCCAGGCATCGAATTCAGCGAATGAAATTCTGTTCATGCGAAGCGCAGCGTTGTGTGGAGGGCGGTTGCCGCTCAATACACCAGCTTCTCCGGCCGGATTTCCTGCAGGATGGTCGTCGCAATCTCTTCGATCGACTTGGTGGTGGTGGACAACCAGCGGATCCCCGCGCGGCGCATCATGGCCTCGGCTTCGGAGACTTCCATGCGGCAGTTTTCGATGCTGGCGTAGCGGGAGTTGGGGCGGCGCTCGGCGCGGATCTCGGCCAGGCGGTCGGGGCTGATGGTCAGGCCAAAGATCTTGCTGCGGAACGGCACCAGGGCCGGGGGCAGTTGGCGGCGCTCGAAATCCTCGGGGATCAGCGGGTAGTTGGCGGCTTTTAGGCCACATTGCATGGCCAGGTACAGGCTGGTAGGCGTTTTGCCGCTGCGGCTCACCCCCACCAGGATCACGTCGGCACCGGCCAGGTCGCGGTTGCTCTGGCCATCGTCGTGGGCCAGGCTGAAGTTGATGGCCTCGATGCGGTCGGTGTATTCCTTGCTGCGGCTCACGTCGCTGAAGCGACCCACGCGGTGGTGGGACTTGATGCCCAGTTCTTCTTCCAGCGGGTGGACGAAGGTGCCGAACATGTCCAGCAGCATGCCTTTGCAGCCTTCCTGGATGACCTTGAGCACCTCCATATTGACCAGGGTGGTGAAGACCACGGGCTTTTTGCCCTCGACCTCGCCGGTGTGGTTGATCTGCCGCACAGCCTGGTGGGCCTTGTCCACGGTGTCGATGAAGGGCAGGCGCACATGGCGCGGCTTCATTTCGAACTGGGCCAGGATGGCATTGCCGAAGGTTTCGGCGGTGATGCCGGTGCCGTCAGAGACAAAAAATACGGTGCGCGAGTGCATGGAGCCCCTTTTTTTGGATGCGGCTTGCGCCAGCAGGGTTGCCACCACAACGAAGTGGTGATGGCCCGATTTGCGTAAGTCGCGTGAAAGCGTCAGCCCGTTGCCAGATGCGCGGGCCTACAATTGTCACAATTATCTGATTCTCACCATGCACACCGTCGGCCTACAACCACAACGACAAAGCTGCAGCCTGTGCATGGCCGCTTGCCTGACGCCCGCCGAGGCCAGGCATGCAGACCCGGTTTCAACTTCTGGAGCTTTCCCATGTCTGCACTTTTCAGCCCGACCGCCCTGGTCGTACCGTTTGAAAACCTGAGAATGACCGATGTCGAGGCGGTAGGCGGTAAAAACGCCAGCCTCGGCGAGATGATCTCCCAGCTGCCGCAGGGCGTGCGCGTGCCCACGGGCTTTGCCACCACCGCCCACGCGTTCCGCGAATTCCTGGCCTATGACGGCCTGGCCGACAAGATCAGCGCCAAGCTCAAGAGCCTGGACACTGAAGACGTGCGTGCGCTTGCCGCCGTGGGCGCAGAAATCCGCGCCATGGTCGAGGCCCAGCCCTTCCCGGCCGACCTTCAAAAGGCGATTGCCGACGAATTTGCCAAGCTGAGCGCTGGCAACCCCGCTGCCTCTTTTGCTGTGCGCTCGTCCGCCACGGCCGAGGATCTGCCCGATGCATCGTTTGCAGGCCAGCAGGAAACCTTCCTGAACGTGGTGGGCATCGACGAAGTCATGCACAAGATGAAGGAAGTGTTCGCGTCGCTGTACAACGACCGCGCCATCTCCTACCGTGTGCACAAGGGTTTCGAGCACGATGTGGTGGCCCTGTCGGCGGGTGTGCAGCGCATGGTGCGCTCTGACATGGGCGCGGCCGGCGTGATGTTCACCATCGACACCGAATCCGGGTTTGAAGACGTGGTGTTCATCACCAGCAGCTACGGCCTGGGCGAGACGGTGGTGCAGGGCGCCGTGAACCCCGATGAGTTCTACGTGCACAAGCCCATGCTCCAGGCGGGCAAAAAGGCGCTGATCCGCCGCAACCTGGGCAGCAAGCTGATCCAGATGGTGTTCTCCACGCCTGAGGAAAAAGCTGCCAGTGGCAAGCTGGTCAAGACGGTGGACGTGCCCACTGAACAGCGCAACCGCTACTCGCTGACCGATGCCGACGTGGAGCAGCTGGCGCGCTATGCCCTGGTGATCGAGCAGCACTACGCCCGCCCCATGGACATTGAGTGGGGCAAGGACGGCACCGACGGCCAGCTCTACATCCTGCAGGCCCGCCCTGAAACCGTGAAGAGCCAGGCCAAGGGCCAGGCCGAGCTGCGCTACAAGCTCAAGGGCCATGGCACCGTGCTGGCCGAGGGCCGCGCCATTGGCCAGAAGATTGGCACCGGCCCCGTGCGCCTGGTGCACAACATTTCCGAAATGGACAAGGTCCAGCCCGGCGATGTGCTCGTGACCGACATGACCGACCCCAATTGGGAACCCGTGATGAAGCGCGCCAGCGCCATCGTCACCAACCGAGGCGGCCGCACCTGCCACGCCGCCATCATTGCGCGCGAGCTGGGCATCCCGGCCGTCGTGGGCTGTGGCGACGCGACCGAGCGGCTGAAGGACGGCACGCTGGTCACGGTGAGCTGCTCCGAGGGCGACACGGGCAAGATCTATGACGGCCTGCTCGAAACCGAAGTCACCGAAGTGCAGCGCGGCGCGATGCCCCCCATCAAGACCAAGATCATGATGAACGTGGGCAACCCCCAGCTGGCGTTTGACTTTGCCCAGCTGCCCAACGAGGGTGTGGGCCTGGCGCGCCTGGAGTTCATCATCAACAACAACATCGGTGTGCACCCCAAGGCGATCCTGGACTACCCCCAAATCGATGCCGACCTGAAGAAGGCTGTGGAATCCGTGGCCCGTGGCCATGCATCGCCCCGCGCGTTCTACGTGGACAAGGTGGCAGAAGGCGTGGCCACCATTGCCGCCGCCTTCTGGCCCAAGCCCGTCATCGTGCGCCTGTCGGACTTCAAGTCCAACGAGTACCGCAAGCTCATCGGCGGCAGCCGCTACGAGCCCGAGGAAGAAAACCCGATGCTGGGCTTCCGGGGTGCGGCGCGTTACATCAGCGAAGACTTTGGCGAGGCGTTTGCCATGGAATGCGACGCCTTGAAGCGCGTGCGCAATGACATGGGCCTGACCAACGTGCAGGTGATGGTGCCTTTTGTGCGCACGCTGGGCCAGGCCGAGCGCGTGACCAAACTGCTCGCATCGCACGGCCTGCAGCGTGGCAAGGACGACCTCAAGGTCATCATGATGTGCGAAGTGCCAAGCAATGCCATCCTGGCAGAGCGCTTCCTGGAGTTCTTCGACGGCTTCTCCATCGGCTCCAACGACCTGACCCAGCTCACGCTGGGCCTGGACCGCGACTCGGGCCTGGAGCTGCTGGCGCAGGACTTCGACGAGCGCGACCCCGCTGTCGAGGCACTGATCCACCAGGCCATCAAGGCCTGTCTGGCGCAGGGTAAATACATCGGCATCTGCGGCCAGGGCCCCAGCGACCACCCCGACTTCGCGCAGTGGCTGGCCAAGGAAGGCATCTCGTCGATCTCGCTCAACCCCGACAGCGTGATTGCCACCTGGCAGCAACTGGCCCGCTGACCCCCGGGGCTGCTGCACCGCCATGGGCCATCAGCACCACCTGCCACTGTGTTTGTGATGCCCCCGCAGCAGCCCAGCCCCCGCCCCTCTGAGCCAGAGATGGCGGGGCCTTTTCCGCCCGATCTGCATGATGTGCGCCATCTCTGGCTCAAAGCGGCCCTGTTGCTGTTGTGGGCCATGGTGTCGTTTGGTGCCACCTATTTCGCCCGGGATCTGCAGGCACTGGTGATCGGTGGCTGGCCGCTGGGCTACTGGGTCGCGGCTCAGGGGGCCGTGCTGGTGTTCATCGGCATCGTGGTGGTGTATGGCTGGGCCATGAACCGCCTGGAGCGCAGCGATGGGCAGGCATCACAGCTGTCTTCGTCGGCGCCGGCTGGCAACTCGGCAGAAGATCATCCCCATGGCTGAGCGCAAGCCGGGCCGTGTGGACAGTGACCGCGCCTACCTGTGGCGGCTGCACCGCATTCTGGCGCTGTATGTGGTGGGGGTGCTGGGGTTTCTGGCCTTGATGACCTGGGCGGAGCGCCAGGGCCTGTCGCGCCACTGGATCGGCCCGATCTTTTTGTTTCTCACGGTGATGGTCTACGCCGGCATCGGCGTGTATGGCCGCACCACAGACCCCGAGGACTACTACGTGGCCGGGCGGCGCATTCCGCCCATGTACAACGGCATGGCCACGGCGGCCGACTGGATGAGCGCGGCTTCGTTCATCAGCCTGTCGGGCGCGTTGTATCTGCAGGGTTTTTCGGGCACGCCCGGGCAGGCCGGTGGCCTTGCTTACCTGCTGGGGTGGACGGGTGGCTTCTGCCTGGTCGCCATGCTGATTGCGCCGCACCTGCGGGCCATGGGCCTGTACACCGTGCCCGATTTCTTCCACGTGCGTTTTGGTGGCCGCTGGCCGCGTGTGATTGCCGCGCTGGCGGCGGTGCTCTGCTCCTTCACCTATGTGGTGGCGCAGATCTACGGCGTGGGGCTGATCGCTTCGCGCCTCACGGGCGTGCAGTTCGAGATCGGCATCATGCTCGGCCTGGGGGGGGTGCTGCTGTGCTCGTTTCTGGGTGGTATGCGCGCCATCACTTGGACACAGGTGGCGCAGTACGTGGTGCTGCTGCTGGCGTTCATGATCCCCGTGTCGTGGCTGGCCTACAAGCAGCTGGGCAACCCGCTGGCGCCGCTGGTCTACGGGGCGCAGATTGGCAAGATCGCCGATCTGGAGGCGCAGTTGCTGGACTCCCCGGCCGAGCACCAGGTGGTGCAGGCCTATCTGCAGCGTGCCAAGGATTTCGAGGCCCGCCTGCAGAATGTGGAAGCCTCGCTGGCGCACGAGCGTGAGAAAGGGCGCGAGCGCATCCGCGCGCTGCGCGCGCAGAACGCCGATGTGGGCCTGATCGTGGCAGCCAGCCGCGAGCTGGCGGCTTTGCCGCGCGATGCCGCCGCCGCGCGCGAGCGCTGGACCCGCGAAATGCGCGAAAACTACGAGCGCGCACGCCCCCTGGGCGGGCTGCCGCCCCACAGCCAGGCCTATGTGGGCGACCCCGATGGCACGCCTGAAGAGCAGCGTGACTATGAGCTGACGCGCCGCAATTTTCTGGCACTCATGTTCTGCCTGATGGTGGGCACGGCGGGCTTGCCGCACCTGCTCACCCGTTTCTACACCTCGCCTTCGGTGTCGGCGGCGCGTGCGTCGGTGGGGTGGTCGCTGTTTTTTATTGCGCTGCTGTACCTCAGCGCACCAGCGCTGGCGGTGCTGGTCAAGTTTGAGGTGATGCAGAACCTGGTGGGCAGCAGTTTCGAAGCACTGCCCAACTGGATGGCCCAGTGGGCGCGGGTGGACAGTTCGCTGCTGTCGGTGGAAGACGTGAACAGCGATGGCCTGATTCAGTTTGGCGAGATTCGGCTGGGGGCCGACCTCATCATGCTGGCCACGCCCGAATTGGGCGGCCTGCCGTATGTGGTGTCGGGCCTGGTGGCGGCGGGCGGGCTGGCGGCGGCGCTCTCGACGGCCGATGGCTTGCTGCTCACCATCAGCAATGCGCTGGTGCGGGACCTGTACTTTCAGGACTCGCAGCGCAAGGCCTCGCCAGAGCAACGGGTGATCCTGAGCAAGTTTGCGCTGCTGGCGGTGGCCCTGTCGGCAGCTTTTGTGGCTGCGCTCAAGCCTTCCGAGATCCTGCCCATGGTGTCGGCATCTTTCTCGCTGGCTGCATCGGCCTTTGTGCCTGCCATGGTGCTGGGCATTTTTTGGCGGGGCACCACGCGGCAGGGGGCGGTGACAGGCATGCTCACCGGGCTGGGCATCGCGGTGTACTACATGCTGTCCCATGTGCCTGCCGTGCAGAGTGTGCTGCCCCGCTGGCTGCTGGCCGACGGGCTCTGGTTTGGCATCCAGCCCATCTCTGCCGGCGTGTTCGGCGTGCCCTGCGGTCTGCTGGTCACGGTGGTCCTGAGCTGGATCACGCGCCCGGCCCCGGCGTTGCCGCGCATTCGTTCGGAAATGTAGGTGCGGCCCGGCAGGGGGCGGGTGTGTTTATGTGTAAACCCCGATTTCCATGGGTGTCAAAACATGGGATTCTGGGCTGCAGGTGATGGTCCTTCCTTGGACGTCACAACCTTTGCTACAACTAGGAGGCGCATGGTTCTCGTCAAAACCCAGGCCGGGCAGGAGGCGCTCAAGGATCGCCGTGGCAGTTTGAGTTCGCGCCAGCGCTCGGCCTTCATTCTTTTTGACGGCAAGCGCACCACGGGGGAGGTTCTGGCGGCTACGGCAGCCATGGGCATTACGCAGGACGATGTCGAGACGATGATTGCGCAGGGGCTTCTGGCGCCCCTGTCTGGGCAGCATGCCCAGGCGACGTCGTCGGCAGCCAGCGTGGCGTCCTCAGCCGCCGTGGATGTGGAGGCGGCTGGCACCGATCTCGGAACCATCGCCTCGCCCGTGGAAGGCTCCGGGCGCTCGCCCAAGGAGCGTTACCAGGCGGCTTACCCCATTGCGACGGAGCTGACCGCAGGCCTGGGGTTGCGCGGGTTCCGCCTGAACCTGGCCGTGGAAGGGGCTGGCAGCTTTGACGATCTGGCTGCGCTCGCCCCCAAGATCCGCGAGGCGGTGGGCGACGACAAGTTCGAGCGGCTGGATCACGCGCTGTTTGATTGAACGCCCCGAGTCGCGGTGCCCGCTTTACCTGTCTCGACGGGCCGCGAGCAGCATTCTCCAGAAAGCAAGAAGCGGCCCGCAGGCCGCTTTGGTTTTTGAGTTGCCTGAGGGCACCGCAATCAGCGGCCCACTTTCAGCAGTTCCACATCGAACTTCAGCGTGGCGTTCGGGGGGATCACACCACCCGCGCCACGGGCGCCATAGCCCAGGGCGGCGGGGATGATCAGCGTGCGCTGGCCGCCGATCTTCATGCCTTGCACGCCTTCGTCCCAGCCCTTGATGACCATGCCGGCGCCCAGGGAGAACTCGAAGGGGTCATTGCGGTCGCGGCTGGAGTCGAACTTGGCGCCTTGTTCGCCGTTGTTGTAGAGCCAGCCGGTGTAGTGCACCGACACGTTCTGGCCCTTGGTGGCCTCGGCGCCTTCGCCCACGGTGGTGTCTTCGTACTGCAGGCCGGATGCGGTGGTGGTCAGTGCCATGCTGGAGGTTCCTTGGATGCTATTAAAAATATAGCTTCTAGCGCTTGCTCATCGAGCGCTAGAAGCTATCTGGAGTGCTATTTTAGCGAATGCCCCGGGTGCGGCCGGGGGCCAGGGCTGGGGGCTCAGGCCTTCTTGGCCCGGCCTGCCACCCAGCGGGTGGCGAAGGCCTGCACGTCCGACAGGCGCTTGAGCAGGTCGGCGCCCGAGGGGGTGACGGTGTAGCCGTCGCTGCCGTGGTCCACAAAACCGGCTTCGCGCAGCTCTTTGATGCGGGTGTTGAGCGTGTTGGGGGTGATACCGCCCACGCTGTCCTGCAGCAGGCGGAAGGTCTGGGGGTGGCCGTCCTTCAGGGCCCACAGCACGCGCAGCGCGTAACGGCATTCAAGCCGCTCGAACAGTTGGTTGATGGCGACATTTTCTTTGGAGCTCATGGACGCTTCTCCTCGCGCAAGTGTTGGATCTCGATTCGGATCGGGCGGCCGGTTGCCGGGCCCGTGATGTGCTGAAACTATAGCGCGGAACCCGTTTTGCTACAAGTTTGGTAGCTCGGAACGTACGTCACATATGCGCTGAAGGGGAAATTTGGGCTATTCGCCAACAAAATGTTGCGCACCGGCCACGGATCAGGGGGCCGGGAGCAGATGCCCCTGCCGTGCCAGATACCCCACCAGCAACTGTGCCGCTGGGGGCAGGGCGCTGGCGCTGCGGTAGCAGATGGCAAAGCGCCGCTGGGCCCAGGGGTCGCTCAGCGGGACGATGCGCACCGGGGCGGATTCGGCAAACGGCAGGGCCACCTCGCGTGGCACCACGCTGATGGCCAGGTTTGCGCGCACCACCCGCAGCGCCGCGTCGAAGTTGGACACCAGCACCCGGTGGGCCAGCAGTTTTCCCTCCACCGCAGCGGCGCGTGCCAGCAGCACCTGCACTGCGCTCAGGGCGGGCATGCTGACGAATTCATGCTCCAGCACATCGGCAAAACGTACGCTGTGCAACTGGGCCACGGGGTGTGACTGGTGGGCCACCACGGCCAGGTGGTCGCTGCGGTAGGGACTGGTTTCCAGGCCCGAGAGGTCGGCCGCGTCCCAGCAGATGCCGATGGAGGCGCTGCCGTCGCGGATGCCTTGCACCACGTCCGGGCTCACGCGCTCTTCCAGGCTGATCTGGATATCGCGGTGTGCGGGGTCTTGCAAGAAGGCCGCCACATCGTCGGCCAGCGATTCGGCCATGACGGACGCGGTGACCAGCATGCGCACATGGCCGCGCGTGCCGGTGGCGTAGGCCGCCATGTCGCGCTCGATCTGGCCCACGTTGGCCAGCATGGTGCGCGCATGCTCCAGCAGGGTTTCGCCCGCTGGGGTGGGCACCACGCCACGGCGTTTGCGCAGCAGCAGCGGCGTGCCCACGGTGTCTTCCAGCTGCGCCAGCCGCTTGCTGATGGCCGAGCCCACGATGGACTCCTGCTCGGCCACGCGTGCAATGCTGCGCTGCTCGCACACAGCGGCAAACAGGCGCAGGGTTTGCAGGTCCAGGTCGCGCATGGGCTTGTCTCCGGGTTTTGGCGTTCCTGTTTGGAATCATATGGCTTCCAAAATGTATTTTCTGATTCTTTTAGGAATTTCTAGAATCGACGGCAGAAAACTACCCGCCGGAGACAACACAGTGCTGACCCCCTCTACCGCTTCCACCACCCCGGTGCGTGCCACCGTCCGCGAAGTGGGCCTGCGTGACGGCCTGCAAAGCATTGCCACCGTGGTCTCCACCGCGCACAAGATCGAATGGCTCAACGCCGCATACGCCGTCGGCCAGCGCGAGATCGAGGTCGGCTCCTTTGTGCCCGCCCGCCTGCTGCCCCAGCTGGCCGACACGGCCGAGGTGCTGGCCCATGCCAAAACCCTGCCGGGCCTGGTGGCTTCGGTGCTGGTGCCCAACTTCAAGGGGGCAGAGCGTGCGCTGGAGTGTGGTGCGGACCTGATGGTGGTGCCCCTGTCCGCCAGCCACGCCCACAGCCTGGCCAACCTGCGCAAGACACCCGACGAGGTGGTGGCCGAGGTGGCCCGCATCCGTGCGCTGCGCGACGCCAGCGGCAGCCGCACGCTGATCGAAGGCGGCGTGGGCACGGCCTTTGGCTGCACCCTGCAGGGAGAGGTCGCTGAAAGCGAAGTCCTTCGCCTGATGGTAGCCCTGTTAGATGCCGGGGCCGATCGCGTGAGCCTGGCCGACACCGTGGGCTATGCCGACCCTGCCGCCGTGGCCCGCCTGTTTGAAAAAGCGCGGGCCCTGGTGGGGGACCGCCTGTGCTGTGCCCACTTCCACGACACGCGTGGCATGGGCCTGGCCAATGTGTATGCAGCCTGGCAGGCAGGCATCACCCGCTTTGACGCCTGCCTGGCCGGCATTGGCGGCTGCCCGCACGCGCCGGGCGCCAGCGGCAACGTCACCACCGAAGACCTGGTGTTCATGCTGGAGCGCATGGGCATCGCCACTGGCATCGAGGTGACCGCGCTGCTCGCGCTGCGCCAGCGCGTGGCGGGCTGGCTGGCGGGCGAGACCCTGCATGGCACGCTGTGGCAGGCGGGGCTGCCGCAGAATGCCGCACCCGCCGCGCGGCGCGAAGCCGCAACGGCCTGATCTTCTTATCCCTTCTCCGCACATGAACGACACACAACCCACCCCATCGTCCCCCCGCCTGCCGCTCGAAGGCCTGCGCGTGGTGGAGTTCACCCACATGGTCATGGGCCCCACCTGCGGCATGGTGCTGGCCGACCTGGGGGCCGAGGTCATCAAGGTCGAGCCGGTGGACGGCGACCGCACACGCCACCTGCTGGGCGCGGGCGCGGGCTTCTTCCCCATGTTCAACCGCAACAAGAAGAGCATCGCGCTCGACCTGCGCAGCCCCGAGGGCCTGGCGGCGGCGCGCAAGCTCGCGGCATCGGCCGACGTGGTGGCGCAGAACTTCAAGCCCGGTGTGATGACCAAATATGGCCTCGACTATGCAGCGCTGAGCCAACTCAACCCCCGCCTCATCTACGTGAACCACACGGGTTTTCTGCCCGGCCCGTATGAGCACCGCACCGCGCTCGACGAGGTGGTGCAAATGATGGGCGGCCTGGCCTACATGACCGGCCGCCCCGGCGACCCGCTGCGCGCGGGCAGCAGCGTGAACGACATCATGGGCGGCATGTTTGGCGCCATTGGTGCCATGGCGGCGCTGATGCAGCGCGGCATTACCGGGCGCGGGCAAGAGGTGGACTCGGCCCTGTTCGAGAACAACGTCTTCCTGGTTGGCCAGCACATGATGCAGTACGCCGTCACCGGCCAACCCGCCGCCCCTATGCCCGACCGCATTTCGTCCTGGGCCGTGTACGACGTGTTCAGCGTGAAGGACGGCGGGCAGATCTTTTTGGCCGCCGTGAGCGATGCGCAGTGGCAGACCTTCTGCGACGCCATGGGCTATGCCGACCTGAAGGCCGACACCGGCCTGGCCACCAACAACGACCGCGTGCGCGCCCGCCCCACGCTGATGCCCGTGCTGCGCGAGCGGCTGGCGCAGCACACGGCCGATGAACTGGCGGCCGTCTTCGAGCGCCACGGCCTTCCGTTTGCACCCATCCGCCGGCCCGAAGAGCTGTTTGGCGACCCGCACCTGAAAGCCACCGGTGGCCTGGCCGACATCACGCTGCCCGACGGCGAGCGCGCGGGCCAGACGGCGCAGATCACGCTGATGCCGCTGCGTCTGGATGGCCAGCGCCTCGATGTGCGCTGCGACCCGCCGCGCCTGGGCCAGCACACGGCCGAGCTGCTGCAGAGCCTGGGCTACAGGGCCGATGAGGTGGCGGCGTTGCACGCGGCCGGGGCCATCGCCTGATTTTTTGAAACCATCCCCGGGCACAGCGATGTGGCGCAGACCACCGCCCAGGGTTCCCTGACCACGACCGGAGACAAACCCATGCCACGCAACACCACCGCCCCCGCTTTACCCCACGACACGCCTGCCGCCCGCAGCGTGCTCACACGCCGCCAGGCCCTCGCCACCGGCGCGGCCGCGCTGGGCGCCGCCGCCTGGGGCCTGCCCCGCCTGGCCCGTGCCCAGGGCGATGGCAAGCCGCTGCGCGTGATCCTGCCGCTGTCGGCGGGCTCGGGGGCCGACGGCGCCATCCGTGCCATCAGCACCAGCCTGGCCAAGGCGCTGGGCCAGCCCGTGGTCATCGAGAACCTGCCGGGCGCGGGCGGCATAACCGGCACCACGCAGATCGTGCGGGCGCCCAAGGACGGCTCGGTGATCGGCGTGGTGTCCAACAACCACGTGGTCAACCCCAGTGTGTACAAAAACATTCCGTTCGACTCGCTCACCGACATCACGCCCATCACCATCATTGGCGCCACGCCCTTCGTGCTGGTGGCCCACCCCTCGGTGCCCGCCAAGACGGTGCAAGAGCTGGTTGCGCTGGCCAAGGCGAAACCGGGCGTGCTCAACTACGGCTCGTCGGGCAACGGCACCATCCTGCACCTGGGCGCGGCGATGTTTGTGGACCAGGCGCAGCTCGACATCAAACACATCCCCTACCGGGGCATGGGCCCGCTGATGAACGACATCCTGGGCGGTCAGGTGCAGCTGGGGGTGGTGGCGGTGGCGCCTGCTGCGGCGCACATCAAGTCGGGTGCGCTGCGCGCCTTGGGTGTGACCACGGCCAGCCGCGTGTCCATGCTGCCCGGCGTGCCCACCATTGCCGAACAAGGCCTGCCGGGCTACGAGCTGGACGGCTGGATCGCCCCTGTGGCGCCTGCGGGCCTGCCCAAGGCCGAGCTGGCCCGTCTGTACAACGGCTTCAAGGCCGCCATGGACATGCCCGAGGCGCGCGATGCACTGCTTGCTCAGGGCTACGAGATCAAGCTCACGCCGCCCGAGCCCGCCGCCGCCTTCTTCCGCACCGAAGCCGCGCGCATGGCGCAGGTGGTGAAGAACGCCCACGTGAAGATTGACTGATGGCGGGCCGGTTGCGGGTGGGGCAGGGCGTGACCTGTCAGGCCCCCTGGCCGTCTGCCAGGCCGCTCGGAACCAAAAGTTTGAAGCTTTTTAGGGCGTTACCGCGCTATGGGTAAGCCTTTATAGCTACTATTTTGATAGTAATTTGCGTCAGGCGTGTGGTGCGGGCAGCGCATGGTGCTGCTGCTGAGAACGCTGTGGGTGCGGTTGGTGCGATTGATGTGGCTGGTGCCGCAGGCGGAACACCGCCACGGCATCCACCATCTGGCGGGCCTGGCCGCTCAGGCTGCCAGCGGCGGCCGCGCTTTCTTCCACCAGGGCGGCGTTCTGTTGTGTCACGTCGTCCATGCGCACAATGGCCTGTGTCACGCGCTGCATGTCCGAGGTTTGCGCGGCGCTGGCCTGGCTGATTTCTTCCATCAAACTGCTCACCTCGCGGATGGACGCCACGACCTCGGTCATGGTGGTGCCCGCGTCCCGCGCCAGGTCCGAGCCCGCCTGCACACGCTCCACGCTGGTCTGGATCAGGGCCTTGATCTCGCGCGCCGCCCCGGCGCTGCGCGTGGCCAGGTTGCGCACTTCGCTGGCCACCACGGCAAAACCCCGGCCCTGTTCGCCCGCACGCGCTGCCTCCACCGCTGCGTTCAGCGCGAGGATGTTGGTCTGAAAGGCGATGCCGTCGATCACGCCAATGATGTCGGCAATGCGGCGCGAACTCTCCTGGATGCCCTGCACCACCTCCACCATCTGCGTAACCACATCGCCGCCGCGCTGCGCCACGGTGGCGTCGCTCTTGGCCAGTTCGTTGGCGCGTTGCGCGTTCGAGGCGTTCTGCTGCACCGTGGCCTGCAGCTGCTGCATGGACGAAGCGGTTTCGTCCAGCGATGAGGCCTGCTCTTCGGTGCGCATGCTCAGGTCGGCATTGCCCTGGGCAATTTCGGCACTGGCGCTGGCCACGCCCTCGGCGTTGCTGCGCACACCGGCCACCACGGTCTCCAGGTTGTCCTGCATGGCGCGCAGGGCTTCGAGCAGCCGGGCCGGTTCGTCGCGGCCTTCCACGCGGATGCTGGTGGTGAGGTCACCCGCAGCCACCTTGTGGGCCAGCGACACCGCTACGCCCAGCGGGCGCACCACCGAGCGGGTGAGCAGCCAGCCCGCGCAGGCGCCCAGGGCGGTCACCAGCGCCAGCGCCACCAGGCTGCTGACCAGCGCGTGCCTTGCGTCCTGTGCTGCCTGCTGGGCAATGGCAGCGCTGCTGGCCGCCACCTGCTGGCTCAGCTCGGTGAGCAGCTTGGCCGGGCCCTGGTCGATGTCGGCCACATCGGCATCCCCGGCCGATGGCACAAAGCCCAGCGACTGGAACACCTCAAAGCCCTTGCGGTAGCCCTGGGCCATCTGCGCGTGGGCCTGGGTGAACTTTTGCAGCGCGGCCTTTTCCTGCGCGTCGCTCAGCTGGGGCTCCAGCGCCTTGGCGGCGTCGGCCACCCGTTTTTCGCTGGCCTGGAAGGCGTTCCAGTGCAGCTCGCGCTTGCGCGAGTCTTCGCCACGCAGCAGGGTGTTCTTCCACTCCAGCACCTGGGTCTTGAACTCACTTTCCATGCGGCTCACGGCGCGCTCCTGCGCCACCCGCCCGAGCACCGTGGTGTCGTAGGTGCCCAGCGTGTGGTACAGCGTGGCGATGCCGAACAGTGCGGCGCCCAGCAACAGGGCCAATACCAGGCCCAAGGCCGTAGCCATGCGTGCGCCGATGGAGTGGTTGGACATTTTCATAGGTCAGCTCCGAGAATCAATGGGGCACTCGCCCGGGCATCGCATCGTCTGCAGCCGTAGCAACTGGCGCGGCCAGCGCCCGTGGCCGCCGCGCAAGGGCCACCCTGCCGCACGGGCGGCATCCCCCCCGCCCGGGGGGAAGCGCGAAGCGGCGCATGGGCTTCACGCTTTCAGTTTCAGCAGGTAGACCATCACACGGGCGGTGGTGAGGTCCAGCTCCATAAACTCTGCCAAATCCTTGCCGGTGAGCCAAGAGGGTTCCCACCGGTTCTGCTTGAGTGTGCGCGTCCAGGATTCGTGGTGGGTGGCGGCCTCGACGGCGGTCAGCATTTCGGTGGCGCGTGCGGGCGCCACGCCCTTGCCGGTGAACACGCCGCGCCAGTTGGCCATGACGGCGTCCAGCCCCTGTTCGCGGAACGCAGGCAGGCCGAACGCGCTGCGGCGCGACGAGACGCCGATGGCCCGCAGCTTGCCCGATGCAATCGCGTCGCTGAACTCGCTGTAGCCCGACAGGCCCACGGCCGCGTTGCCTGACATCAGGGCCTCGACCACATCGGCCCCGCCTGGAAACGGTTTGTAGACCAGTTCCTCGGGTTTGGCCTTGGCGGCGCGCGCCAGCACGCCTGCAAAGATATGGTCCACCCCTCCGGCAGAGCCACCGGCCACGGGCACTGCCTTCAGGTCTGCGCGCATGGCATCGGTCAGGTCCTTGGTGGTCTTGATGGGCGATTTGGCCGCCACCGCCGCCACCAGGTAGTCACTGGTCAGGCGCGCCAGGGGCTGTATCTGGCTCATGTCCACTGCAGGTTTTTGCAGCGCCACGGCGCCCACCATCACCATGCCACCCATGAACAGGGTGTTGGCATCGTTGCCGTATATTTCAGCGTACTTGGCCAGCCCAATGGTGCCGCCCTTGCCGCCGATGTTTTCGTATTCCACCTGGTCGGCCGCGCCCGCACCCACCAGCGCCGCACCCAGCGCGCGGCCGGTCTGGTCCCAGCCGCCACCCGGGTTGGCGGGGATCACGATGCGCAGCGTGCCTGCCAGTTTGGGCGCCTTGGGTGGTGCGCCGCGCGCGGCAGCGCCTGCGGCGGCCGCCTGGGCCCAGGCGGATGTGGCAAACGAGGTACCGAGTGCGCCGATGGCGCCCGTGGCGGTAGCGCGGGCAAGGATCTGGCGGCGGTTGAAGGAGGTCGTCATACGGTCTTGAGCAAAAAAAGGGGGGAAGCAGATCGTTGGGTCGGCCTGTGCACATTGCGACAGGAGATTGCCAAACTGCATGGCAGTCTCCTTCAGCCGTGTGGCAATGGTCATCATCCAAGCTGTCAGTCTGCTGTCGGTGGCATGGGGGTAAACGTGGGGGCACACCGTGGGCAGGCGCAAAAAAACGCCCTGCGCCGCAGTTGCGGGGCAGGGCGTCGGGGCCGGGGCAGGCCGCAGTGCGGCCAACGGTGCCAGGTGCTGGCTTACAGCGAGTCGATGAAGCTGCGCAGCTTGTCCGAACGCGAAGGGTGCTTGAGTTTGCGCAGCGCCTTGGCTTCGATCTGGCGAATGCGCTCGCGCGTCACGTCGAACTGCTTGCCCACTTCTTCCAGCGTGTGGTCGCTGGTCATCTCGATACCGAAGCGCATGCGCAGCACCTTGGCTTCGCGGGGGGTCAGGCCATCGAGGATGTCCTTGACCACGTCGCGCAGGCCGGCCTGCATGGCAGCTTCGATGGGCGCGGTGTTGGCGCCGTCCTCGATGAAGTCGCCCAGGTGGCTGTCGTCGTCGTCCCCGATCGGCGTTTCCATCGAGATCGGCTCCTTGGCGATCTTCATGATCTTGCGGATCTTGTCCTCGGGGATTTCCATCTTGGCCGCCAGGATGGACGCATCGGGCTCAAAGCCAAACTCTTGCAAGTGCTGGCGGCTGATGCGGTTCATCTTGTTGATCGTCTCGATCATGTGCACCGGGATACGGATGGTGCGCGCCTGGTCGGCGATCGAGCGGGTGATGGCCTGGCGAATCCACCACGTGGCGTACGTCGAGAACTTGTAGCCCCGGCGGTATTCGAACTTGTCCACCGCCTTCATCAGGCCGATGTTGCCTTCCTGGATCAGGTCGAGGAACTGCAGGCCTCGGTTGGTGTACTTCTTGGCAATCGAGATCACGAGGCGCAGGTTGGCCTCGATCATTTCCTTCTTGGCATCGCGCGAGGTGGCTTCACCTTCGTTCATGCGCTTGTTGATGCCTTTGAGCTCGGCCAGCGGCACGACCACGCGCGACTGCAGGTCCATCAGCTTTTGCTGCAGGTCCTGGATGGGCGGGATGTTGCGCGCAATCACGGCCGACCAGGGCTTGCCCGCAGCGGCCTGCTTCTCGACCCACTGCAGGTTCAGCAGGTTGGGCGGGAAGTCCTTGATGAAGGTCTCCTGGGGCATGCCGCACTTGTCCACGATGATGCGGCGCAGCTCGCGCTCCTTCTTGCGCACGTCGTCCACCTGGCCGCGCACCATGTCGCACAGCTTCTCGATGGTCTTGGCGGTGAAGCGGATGGTCATCAGCTCGGCCGACAAAGCGGCTTGCGCTTTGACGTACGCAGGCGTGCCGTAGCCTTCCTTGTCGTACACCTTGTGCACTTTTTCGAACAGCTCGCGCAGCTTGTCGAAGCGCTCCAGCGCCTGCTTCTTGAGTTCTTCGAGCTTCTTGGTCAGCGCCTTGGAGCCGCCCTTGCCGTCGTCATCGTCGGCTTCATCGAATTCGTCGAAGTCTTCTTCGGCCACATAGTCGTCGGCCTCGTTGGGGTTGGAGAAGCCGTCCACGATGGTCGAGATGACAACCTTGCCTTCGCGGATTTCCTCGCCCATGTTGAGGATCTCGGCGATGGTGGCGGGCGATGCGCTGATCGCCTCCATCATGGCCATCAGACCGCCTTCGATGCGCTTGGCAATTTCGATTTCGCCTTCGCGGGTCAGCAGCTCCACCGTGCCCATTTCGCGCATATACATGCGAACCGGGTCGGTGGTGCGGCCGAATTCCGAGTCCACGGTGGACAGCGCGGCTTCGGCGGCTTCTTCGGCTTCTTCTTCGGTGGCGCCAGCGGGTGCGTTGTCCGTGATGATCAGCGCTTCGGCGTCAGGCGTCTGCTCGTACACCGCCACGCCCAGGTCGTTCAGGGTGGTGATGACGGCTTCGAGGGTTTCGGCATCGACCAGCTTGTCGGGCAAGTGGTCGTTGATTTCAACGTGCGTGAGGTAGCCGCGTGTCTTGCCCAGCTTGATCAGGGCTTTGAGGCGCTGGCGGCGCTTTTGCATGTCTTCTTCGGACAGGACGGTTTCGTCCAGGCCGAATTCCTTCATCAAGGCGCGTTCCTTGGCCTTGCTGATCTTCATGCGCAGCGGCTTGACCTTTTCGACCGTGGCGGCCGCTTCCGGGGTCTCCTCGACTTCGCCTTCCAGGTCCGATTCGATGTCGGACAGGTCGGTGTCGTCGCCACCTTCGTCACCGGCGGCGGCAGCCTTGGGCTTGCGGCCACGCTTGGCGGGTGCCTTGGCTTCGGCGGTGTCAGCGGCCTTGGCGGGGCGGCCAGGGCGCTTCTTCGGGGTTTCTTCTTCGTCGGCGGCAGCGGCGACAGCCTTGGCGCGGGCAGGTTTCTTCTTCAGCAGCTCATCGGCGGCTTTGATCAGCTCGGCGGTACTTTTCACGGACACGGTTTTGACTTTCTTGGCTGCTGGAGCGGGCGCGGCGGCGGCTGGCTTTTTGGCCGCAGCCTTCGCGGGTGCTTTGGCAGCAGGGGTGGGAACAGCCTTTGCGGCAGTGCCTGGAGCGGACTTGGGCGGCTTCGCGTACTTTTGAGCGGGCATGGAACAACCTCAGAATCAAAAACGGACACACAAAGAAATCGCAAGCGCCACAGATCCCGGCGCGGGTGGCGGTGCAAAGCTGAACGGTCTTCGCACTTCGAGGGGAGGCCCTCAGCGGCAAGATGTCTGGGCGATCATTTGGTGTGCAGTCCTTGCGATAAGTGGGCCCATCAGCGCATAGGTGCGCGTTTGTCACGGTGGCCCGGCTCGGAGGTGCTGCTGTCGCTCTTGCCTAACCCTACATCATACCATTTGACTTGATTTCAAGCCGCAAGAACCTATACGCCCAACAAAATCTTGCGTTTTTGCTCCAGAGCCCGGTAGCGCTCCAGGGCTGAGGGGTCCTGGGCGGCTTGCAGCATCAGCAGCTTTTGTTGCTCTGCGATGTCCTCGATCAGCATGCGGTTCAGCAAATCGCGCAGCTCCAGCCGGAGTTCGGCCAGCTCGCCCTCGGTCTGGGCATGGGCGCCAGTCATCACCTTCACCGCCAGGTCCTCGCACTCGTGGTCGCGCAGGCTCTCGCGCAGCACGGCCCAGGCCAGGGGGCCGTGTTCGTGGAACTGCGCCTCCAGCCAGGTGAACAGCGGGCCGTGGGGCGAGGGCTGGGCGCACAGCGCGGCATGGTCGTCGTGGGTCAGTTCTTCGAGAAACGCCATGTGCGACAGCAGCAGCCGCGCGGCATGGTCGGCCCGGCCCATGGCGGGCGTGCGGGGCAGGCGCGGCTGGGGCGGCCAGGGGGCGTCCTTGTCGCGCTTGCTCCATTTGCCGTTGCTGCCCTTTTTCCAGTCGCCACCGCCACTGTTCTTGCGGAACGGGGGCTTGCCGCCGCCATACCCGCCAGCGCCCGGGGCCTCGTAGCCGCTGGATGTGCTCCCGCCACCCACGTATTCGGGCTCGTGGTGGGGCTGCCAGCCGTCCAGGTCGGGGGGCGGCATGTCGCCCCAGGGGGGCTCATCGGCATAGGGGTTGGCGGCTGAGACCTGGGGGCGCGGTGCCGGGGCGGGGGCGCGCGCTGGCTCACGGGCGCCGCCACCAGGGTTCCACAGTTCCGACAGGTCACGCGCGTCGAGCTGGGTGAGTTCGGCCAGCTCGCCCAGCAGCTGGCGCTTGAGCACGCCGTCGGGCAGGGCCGTCCACAGCGGACGGGCGTTGCTCGCCATGTGGGCGCGGCCCTCGGCGGTGGTCAGGTCGCAGCCCTCGCTGGCCGATTCAACCAGAAAGCGGCTCAGCGGCACGGCGTTGCCCACATGCTGGGCAAAGGCGTCGGTGCCGTTGGCGCGGATGAAGCTGTCCGGGTCGTGCTCGGCGGGCAGGAACAGAAACTTGATGCTGCGCGTATCCGTGGCATGGGGCAGGGCGCCATCGAGCGCCTTGCGCGCGGCGCGGCGGCCCGCATTGTCGCCGTCGAAGCTGAACACCACCGCATCCGTAAAACGCAGCAGCTTGTGCACATGTTCGGGCGTGCAGGCCGTGCCCAGTGTGGCCACGGCGTTCGGAAAGCCGAGCTGCGCCAGCGCCACCACGTCCATGTAGCCTTCGGTGACCAGGGCATAGCCGTGCTCGCGGATGGCGGTGCGGGCCTCGAACAGGCCATACAGCTCGCGCCCCTTGTGGAACACCGGGGTTTCGGGCGAGTTGAGGTACTTGGGTTTGTCGTCGCCCAGCACCCGGCCGCCAAAGCCGATGCATTCGCCCTTGACGTTGCGGATGGGGAACATCACCCGGTCGCGAAACCGGTCGTAGCGCTTGTCCTGGCCTTCTTCGCCCACGATGACCAGGCCACTTTCTTCGAGCAGCGGGTCGTCGTAGCGGGGGAACACGCTGGCCAGGCTGCGCCAGCCCTCGGGCGCATAGCCCAGCCCGTAGCGCTTGGCCACCGTGCCCGACACGCCCCGGCCCTTGAAGTAGCCAATGGCGCGCTGCGACTCGCGCAGGTGGCGGCGGTAGGCATCAGCGGCTTTTTCGAGCACGTCGCTCAGCGTGGCCTGCTTCTGGCGGGCGGCGGCTGCGCGTTCGCGCTCCTGGGGTGAGATGTCGTCGTCGGGCACCTGCAGGCCCACGCCCTGGGCCAGGTCCTGCACGGCTTCTACAAAACCCATGCCCGCGTGGTCCATCAAAAAGCTGATGGCGTTGCCGTTTTTGCCGCAGCCAAAGCAGTGATAGAACTGTTTGGCAGGGCTGACGCTGAAAGATGGCGACTTTTCCCCGTGAAAAGGGCACAGTCCCATGAAATTGGCCCCACCCTTCTTCAGTTGAACGTAGCGGCCCACGATGTCGACTACATCGACACGGGCAAGCAGTTCCTGAATGAAAGACTGAGGGATCGTCACGCGGTGTATTGTCCGCGTAAACTGTTTGTTACCAGTTATTACAAAGCGGGGCTTTCGGCATGGTGTGCATGGCGTGGCAGCAAGCAGCAGGCACTGGTGCGCATCAGATGCGGCGCCGCAGTGCGGCGGCAGCGTTGCTGGCAGCAGGCCTGGGGACAGTGCTGCCTGGCCCGGCGCAAGCCGCCACGGTGCTGCGCGTGCTGGCCTGGCCGGGGTATGCCGACGCCGATTTTGTGGCGGGGTTCGAGAAGCGCCACGGGGCCAAGGTCGAGATCACTACCGTTGCCTCCGACGACATCCTGCGTGCCAAGCTGGCCAGCCCGGACGGCCCCGGTTTTGATCTCGTCGCCGCAAACACCGCCGAAATTGCGCGCCTGGCGGGCCAGAAGATGCTGACACCGTTGCCCGTGAGCAACATTCCCAACACGGCGCGCCAGTTGCCGCGTTTTCGGCAGCTGCAGTCCATCGCAGGCATCACCGCAGGGGGCGAGGTGTATGCCATGCCCTTCACCTATTCCGAGATGGGGCTGGTCTACGACCGCCAGCAGTTCAGCACACCCCCGGAGTCGATTGCCGTGCTGTGGGACCCGCGCTGGCAGGGCAAGGTGCTGGCGTTTGATGGCAGCAGCCACGGGTTTTCGCTGGCCGCCATGTACCGGGGGCTGGCGCCGTTTCGCATCGATCCCGACCGCTTCAGCCTGCTGGCCAAGGATTTGGTGGCCCTGCGCCGCAACGTGCGCTCGTTTTACAGCCTGCCCGAGGAGTCGGTGGAGCTGTTCCGCAAACACAAGGTGGCCGTGATGCACGCCAACTACGGCCAGCAGCAGCTCAAACAGCTGCGTGATGCGGGGCTGGACGTGGGCTATGTGGTGCCCAAAGAGGGTGCGCTGGCCTGGCTGGACTGCTGGGCCATCACCCGCCGATCCACCCAGGTGGCCCTGGCCACGGAGTGGATCAATTACATGCTCGACCCGGCGCTGAGCCGCGAATTCACCCGGCGCCAGGGCCTGGCCAACACGCTGGAGGAGCCGCCTGCGCTGTCGGGGGATGTGCCCATGGGCCCCATCGTCTGGCTGGAGCCGGTGGAAGACGAAACCCGGCGCGCGCAGTTGTGGCAGCGCATTGTGGCGGGCGACAGCCCGGCGAGGTTCTGACGCATGGGCATGCCGCGCATGACATGGGGTATTGCACTGCGCCTGGGGGTGCTGCTGGCCTCGTTCAGCGTGTTTGCGGCCATCCTGGCGGGCTACTACACCTTTGATTCGAGCCGCGACCGCCTGCAGGGGCGGGCCGAACGCGCGTTGATGGCCACCACGCAGGTGCTGGCGCGCCACATGCAGGCCGGGTTTGGCACGGTGGCGCGGGACGCCTCCTTCCTGGCCGCCGTGGCGGCGCAAGAGTCTGACCACAGTCGCCTGGCTGAAACCTTCCGCGCCAGCCTGGCCGCGCACCCCAGCTATCTGCAGATCCGCTTCATCAGCGCCCAAGACTATGGCCTGGAGCTGGTGCGCATCGACCGCCAGGGCGGGGTGCCGGTGCGGATTGCCGACGAAGCGCTGCAGGAGAAGGCCCATTTCCCGTTCGTGTTCGAAGCCCTGGCGCTGTCGGCGGGAGATGTTTATGTGTCCGAATTCGGCATCAACCACGGGGGCTCCCCGGGCGAAGAAGCGGTGCCGGTGTTCAACATGGCATCGCCGGTGGTGTAGGGCGGCCAGGTGCAGGGGGTGGTGGTGGTGCGCGTGGCGGCCGAGCCGTTCTTGCGCAACTTCGATGCCGCGCTGCCAACGCCCTATGGTTTTTACCTCAGCAACCGCTGGGGCGACTTCCTGGTGCACCCTGACACCACCCAGACCTTTGGTTTTGACCGGGGCCAGCGCATCCTGATCCAGGACAGCTTTGCGCCGGTGGCGGCGCTGGTCGAGGGGCGTGCCCAGGAGGCCGTGCTCAGCCGGCCTGGCACTGCTGATGACGAAGCGCGCGTGTTCTCGTTTGTGCGCATGCCTTTTGGCGGCGATGAAGAAGGGCGCTTCATGGTGGTGGGACTCTCGCAGCCCCTGGCTGCCGTGCAGGGCGAGGTGCTGGACCTGGGGCGCAGCATCCTCAAGATCCTGCTGGTGCTCAGCCTGGTGGGCGTGGTGCTGGCGGCGGGCGTGTCGCGTGTGGTCACGCAGCCGCTGCAGGCCATGGTGGCGGCCGCGCAGGCGTTTTCGCGGGGGCAGACGCATGGGGCGCTGCCCGTGCACCGCAAGGACGAGGTGGGCGACCTGGCCCGCAGCTTCCACGACATGGAGCAGCAGATCAGCCGCCAGATCACCGAGTTGAACGCCAGCCGCGACGCCATGGCCCACCTGGCGCACCACGATGCACTCACCGGCCTGCCCAACCGCCGCATGTTCGAGCAGCGCCTGGCGCAGGCGCTTGAACTCTCGCGCCGCAGCGGCCGCAGCGGCCGCGACTGCGCCCTGCTGTTTGTGGACCTGGACGACTTCAAGGCCATCAATGACACGCGCGGCCACGCCGTGGGCGACCTGGTGCTGCAGGCCGTGGCCCGGGTCATCCTGGGCGCCGTGCGGCAGGCCGACACCGTGGCCCGGCTGGCGGGCGACGAGTTCACCGTGCTGTGTGAAAACGTGGATTCGGAAGAAGCTGCGCTGCAGATCGTGGCCAAGCTGGAGCAGGCCTTTGCACCTCCGCTGGACATCGAAGGCCAGCCTTTCCCGGTGCGCGCCAGCATTGGCGTGAGCCTGTTCCCGCGCGACGCCCAGAACGCGCACACGCTGCTGGCCAGCCCCTACGCGGCCATGTATCGTGTCAAGCAAAGCCACCGCCCCAGGGGATGAGGCTGCGCCCCGGCGCTTGCCTGGCACGCCGCGTTCATGTTGCCTTCGTGTCAGTCTGCGGCGCTAGGCTGCGCAACGTTCACTTCACGCCTAGGTTCACCTCCACGCACCCACCCATGACCTCCATCTTCGACCAGCACCTGCCCCGCACCGAAGCCAACTTCGCGCCCCTGTCGCCCCTGTCGTTCATCGAGCGCACGGCCGAGGTCTACCCCGACCGCCTGGCCATCGTGCACGGCAGCCTGCGCCAGACCTGGGCCCAGACCTACGCGCGCTGCCGCCAGCTGGCCAACGCACTGGTCCAGGTCGGCATCGGCAAAAACGACACTGTGGCCGTGATGCTGCCCAACACCCCGCCCATGGTGGAGGCGCACTTTGGCGTGCCCATGGCAGGCGCGGTGCTCAACGCCCTCAACACCCGACTGGACCCGGAGGCCACCGCCTTCATGCTCGACCACGGCGAGGCCAAGGCCGTGATCGTGGACCCGGAATTCAGCGGCACCATGGCCAAGGCGCTGGCCCTGCGCACGGGCACCACGCCCATCCGCGTGATCGAGGTGCAGGACGCGCTCTACGGCCCCGCCGTGCAAAGCCTGGGCGGCACCGACTACGAGGCCTTTGTGGCCAGCGGCGACCCAGCCTTTGCCTGGAGCCTGCCCGCCGATGAGTGGGATGCGATTGCACTCAACTACACATCCGGCACCACCGGCAACCCCAAGGGCGTGGTCTACCACCACCGGGGCGCAGCCAGCAACGCCATCAGCAACGTGCTGGAGTGGGACATGCCCAAACACGCCGTGTACCTATGGACGCTGCCCATGTTCCACTGCAACGGCTGGTGTTTTCCGTGGACCGTCGCGGCGCGCGCAGGCGTCAACGTGTGCCTGCGCCGCGTGGACGCGCAGGCCATCTTCGACGCGATCCGCCACCACGGTGTCACCCACTACTGCGGCGCGCCCATCGTGCACGGCCTGCTGGTCAATGCGCCCGATGCGATGAAGGCGGGCGTGCCTGCCGGGGTCAAGGCCATGGTAGCGGGTGCGGCCCCCCCGGCCTCGATGATTGAAGGCATGGAAAAGATGGGCTTTGACCTGACCCATGTGTATGGCCTGACCGAGGTCTACGGCCCCGCCACCGTGTGCGCCAAACACGAAGCCTGGGACGCGCTCGACATCGGTGAACGCGCCCGCCTCAACGCCCGCCAGGGCGTGCGCTACCACCTGGAACGCGACGTGCGCGTGCTGAACCCCGAGACCATGCAGCCCGTGCCGCAGGACGGCGAAACCATGGGCGAGATCATGTTCAAGGGCAACATCGCCATGAAGGGCTACCTGAAGAACCCCAAGGCGACGGAAGAAGCGTTTGCAGGCGGCTGGTTCCACAGTGGCGACCTGGCCGTGCAGTACCCCGACGGCTACATCAAGATCAAGGACCGCAGCAAGGACATCATCATCTCGGGCGGCGAGAACATCTCGTCCATCGAGGTCGAAGACGTGCTCTACCGCCACCCCGACGTGCTGGCCGCCGCCGTGGTGGCCAAGCCCGATGCGAAGTGGGGCGAGACGCCCTGCGCGTTTGTGGAGCTGAAGGCCGGTGCACAGACCACGCCCGAAGACATCGTGGCGCACTGCAAGAAGCACCTAGCGGGCTTCAAGGTGCCACGCGCCGTGGTGTTTGGCGAGCTGCCCAAGACAAGCACCGGCAAGATCCAGAAGTTCGAGCTGCGCAAGCTGGCGGGCTCGGCGGCGGCCATCGACGTGTGAGCCTGCGTGGTTCAGGCAAAGCCGCAGGCCAAAGTCTGCCGACCGCCGTCCAGGGTGTATTCGGACTTCCAGTAGTGCCGGTCCTCTATGGCGGTGAAAGTCATGCCCGGCGCCAGCGGGTAGGCCGTGGCGAAGGGGCGGCGCAGGATGATGAGCAGCTCGCAATGGGGCGGCCAGTCCGCCACTTCGTCGATGACGTTGCCCCGCGCCAGCTCTGCGTCGAGGATCATGCGCAGCGGGGCGGCCAGGGTTGCGGGAATGGGGTGGCGGGTCATCGAGGGTTGTCTGCTATGAATTAATTGCTATATTTTTTATGGCTTTATGGGCTTGCCAGTCGCGCGCAAACGGCCATTTTTGCTTCATTTTTTCGGTTGTATCCGCTGACATCCGGCGGTGCCTAGGGTTTGGCGCCTGGTCCGCAGGTCATCATGCCTCTCCCGTCAGGCCCGCTGTCTCTCGCCAGGCCCGCACCGACACCCCCAGCTTCTGCGCAAACACCCGCGACAGCGCCGACGGGTTGGCATAGCCCAGCTCGTTGGCAATCGACTTCAGCGACCGGCCGCCGCGCAAATGTGCCTGCGCCAGCGTCAGCCGCCAGTGCACTAGGTAGTCGGCCGGGGTCTCGCCCACCACGGCCTTGAAGCGGGCGGCAAACGCGCTGCGCGACAGGCCTGCCTGCTGCGCCATTTGCTCCAGGCTCCAGGCCTGGCCGGGCGCCTCGTGCAGGGCCGTGAGGGTGCGCGACAGGTGCGGGTCGGCCAGGCCGGTCAGCAGGCCGGGGGGCATCTGCGCCTGCTGCGGGTGGTCCAGCAGCCAGCGCAGCAGCTGCAGCAGCACCACCTCAAACAAACGGTCGGCCAGCACGCGGTGGCCGCAGCGCAGACGGTCGGTTTCGGCAAACAGCAAGTCCAGCGACTGCTGCAGCCCGTCCACCGCGCCCAGCGGCAGCACCACCAGCGGGGGCAGGGCGCGGGCCAGCGGGTGGCTGGCACCGCCATCAAAGTCCAGCGCGGCACAGGTGAAGTCCGAGCCCTCGGTGGGCGCGTTGTGAAAGAAGTGCTCCAACGGCCGGGCATAGAACAGCAGGCTGGGCTCGCACACCTCCAGCCGCTCGGGCGGGCCCGCCTGGGGCTGGTGTGTGACCACCATCTCGCCTCGGCGCAACACATGCAAAAAGCCCCGGCCCGGCGCCGCTGCAAAGTGCGTCACGCCACACAGCGGCCCGTTGTGGAACAGGTGCGCCCGCACCCGAAACCGCTCCAGCAGCGGCGACAAGCGATCCAGCGGCGCGGGGGGCGGTGCGGGCTGTGGTTGGTCGGTGGGCATGGTTTTGGATGAATTGGTATGAATGATGGATTTTTTGTGCCAAATGGTACTCCTTGGCGCAAGACACTGCAGGGGTGCTGTGCATCAGCAGTACCCGGCGCCCCACCCGGAGCCGGATCTCCAACGTTTCACCACCTGCAAGGAAATCACCATGTCCGACCATTCCTCCACCGCCCGCGTTTCTTTGGTAGACCGCACCGCCGCCAGCGGCCCGGCGCGTGCGCTGCTGGACCAGATCCACGGCGCGTTTGGCACCACGCCCAACATGTTCCGCGCCGTGGCCAACTCGCCTGCCGCGCTGCAAAGCATGTGGGCCGCCTTTGGCGCGCTGGGCGGCGGCGTGGTGGGCGCGGCCCTGGGCGAGCAGATCGCCGTGGCTGTGGCCAACCGCAATGCCTGCGACTACTGCCTGGCCGCTCACACCGCGCTGGGCCGCAAGGCGGGCGTGAGCGGCGACGCGCTGGCCGCCGCGCAGTCGGGCGAATCTGCCGACCCGCGCACGGCGGCCGTGCTGCGTTTTGCGCTGCAGTTGGTCAACCAGCGCGGCCAGGTTGATGCGGCCGATGTGCAGGCGCTGCGCGATCAGGGTTTGAGCGACGAGCACATCGTTGAAGTCGTGGCCCACGTAGCGCTGAATCTGTTCACCAACTACGTGAATGTGGCGCTGGCCGTGCCGGTGGACTTCCCAGGCGTCAAGCTGCGCCCGGCGCGTTGACCGGCGGGGCCGGGGCCTCTCACCATTGGCGCCAGGCGCCCGCGTGGCATGTGGCAGATGCGCTGTAGCCCCTGTCACGCAGGCAGACCACAATGACGTCGGACCACGCGGCGCACCCACCGCGTCCCGGCCCGCCCCGCCATCCCAACGAAAGACGCCAACGCAATGACCGAGGCCCCCGCACCGACCGACCCCCACGCCATCAACACGCTGCAGCACCTGGAGGCGCTGCTCGGCCAGCCCAGCGACGCATCGCTCAGCAAAGAGGTGCCCTACATCCACCCCGCCTACCGCGCCATGATCGAGGCCGCGCCCTTTGCGGTGCTGGCCACCACCGGCCCCGGCGGGCTCGACGCATCGCCGCGTGGCGACCCGCCCGGTTTTGTGCAGCTGCTGGACGACAGAACCCTGCTGCTGCCCGAGCGGCGCGGCAACAACCGGGCCGACAGCCTGCGCAACATCGTGGCCGACCCGCGCGTGGCGCTGCTGTTCCTCATCCCCGGCGTGGGCGAAACCCTGCGCGTCAACGGCCGCGCTCGCATCAGCGTGGCGCCCGATCTGCTCGCCCGCTTCGTGGTCAACGGCCAGCCGCCCAAGTGCGTGATCGTGGTCGATGTGGAAACCGTCTTCTTCCAGTGCGCCCGCGCCATCCAGCGCTCGCAACTCTGGAGCACCGTGCCCCCCGGCACCCCGCGCCCCGTGCCCACACCGGGCGCCATCCTTGCGGCCATCACGCAGGGCCAGTTTGATGGCGCCACCTACGACCGCGACCTGCCTGCGCGCCAGCAGGCTACGTTGTATTGAGCCTTGCGCGGCCCCGCTGCAGTGGCCTCGCTGCCTGCGCACACAATGGCACCAGGGCGCTGCCAGCACAGCGTGCAACCAACGCAGAGGGAGAGGCATGGATTCCGTTTTGTTGATCGTGGCGGTCGGCGCCGTCGCCGCAGGCTTTGTGCAAGGCCTGTCGGGCTTTGGCTTTGGCATGGTCGCCATGTCGTTCTGGGCCTGGAGCCTGGAGCCGCGCCTGGCGGCGGTGCTCACGGTGTGTGGCGCACTCACCGGCCAGCTGGTGGCCGCCGCCACCGTGCGCCGGGGCTTTGACCGCGTGCGCCTGCTGCCCTTTGTGCTGGGCGGCCTGGCAGGCATCCCCCTCGGCGTGGCCGTGCTGCCCCGCCTGGACATGGACGCCTTCAAGCTGGTGCTGGGCACCCTGCTGGTGCTGTGGTGCCCCGCCATGCTCATGGCCAAACAACTCCCCCGCATTACCCGGGGCGGCCGCGTGGCCGATGCGGTGGTGGGTTTGGCGGGTGGCGTGATGGGCGGCCTGGGCGGCTTCACCGGCGTGCTGCCCACCCTGTGGTGCACCCTGCGCGGTCTCGACAAAGACGTGCAGCGCGCCATCATCCAGAACTTCAACCTGGCGATGCTGCTGGTGACCTTTGCCACCTACCTCGCCACCGGCCTGGTCACCCGCGAGGCCCTGCCCCTGCTGGCCATCGTGGTGCCCGCCATGCTCGTGCCGACGCTGCTGGGCGCCAAGCTGTACCACGGTATCAGCGAGGCGAGGTTCCGGCAGATTGTGTTGGGGATGTTGACGCTGTCGGGGGTGGCGATGCTGGTGGCCAGTGTGCCGAGGGTAGTGGCGAGGTGGTTTTGAGGGCTTGTCTATTGATAGCTGATGGGCCTATGTACGAGCGTTGAAGTGCTTGATCATGTAGACCCCCGTGCAGGGATGCAGGGATGCAGTGGCTCGGTTGATCTGAACTGCAAAAATGTTCTTGGCGAGATCGATGCCAACAGTCAGAATCG
Source organism: Acidovorax sp. Q11 (assembly GCF_054950075.1). NCBI lineage: Bacteria > Pseudomonadati > Pseudomonadota > Betaproteobacteria > Burkholderiales > Comamonadaceae > Acidovorax > Acidovorax sp. Q11. Next base: position 34,208 of record NZ_JBUDZG010000037.1, read on the forward strand.
TCATGGACTTCCCCTTCCGAATGAGTTGATGAGAGAATGCACCTCCCATCGGGGCACCCAGTTGCAGTTTGCCGCAATGCGGCTAGGGTCTGTTGAGAATCATTTCAGCCGAGCACGGGGATATGGTGCAATAGGCAGATGAGCATTCGATGGGTACTGACAGACGCACAATGGGCAAAGATGGAGCCCCACGGCCTTGGCAAGCCAAG
>NZ_JBUDZG010000038.1:0-30624 GCF_054950075.1 Acidovorax sp. Q11
GGCTTTCGGTGAAGGTGTCGGCGCCGCGCATGGGGGTCAAGGTCAAGTGATGTGGGAGGCTCCGGTGAGCTTACCGGGGGTTGGGCTGCTGGGCTGGATGCGTGGGAGGTATTTCTTCAGCCTGCTAAGTGGGCCGCCCTGCGGACACGCAACACGGCGGTGCACAACAAGCCGCCCACTGCAGTACTTTGAGGAACACGAAAAATGGAACAAGCCACCGTCTCCGGCGTTGCCGTCAACCGCAACCTGGCCAGGGTCTCCGTGCTCGGTATGCCCCACCAGCCCGGCATTGCCAGCCATGTTCTGCGCACCATGGCCGATGCCCGCATTGATTCGGGCGCGATCGTCCAGAACGTGGGCAAGGACGGCAAGACCGATCTCAGCTTCACGGTGCACAGCAGTGACTGCGTGCGCACCGTAGAGCTGCTGCAGGATCAAGTACTTCCCACACTGGGCGCGCGGGAAGTTGTAGGTGACACCGGTGTGTGCGAAGTCAGCATCGTCGGCATCGGCATGCGCAGCGATGTGGGTGTGGCCAGCAAGATGTTCGGCACGCTCCGCGAAGCGGGCATCCAGGCCCAGATGCTCTCTGCTTCCGAGGCCAAGACCTCGGTGGTGATCGAAGAAACGCAGGTGGAACTGGCCGTGCGCAGCCTGCGCGAGGCCTTCGCATTGGACCCGCAGACCGCCCAGGCTGCCTGAACCGCCTCCGAAATGAGGCATAATAGCGGGATTGGAAACGTGACCGAGTGGCCGAAGGTGCTCCCCTGCTAAGGGAGTATGGGGTGTAGAGCCTCATCGAGGGTTCGAATCCCTCCGTTTCCGCCAGAGCTAAAAAAACCCGCCCTAAACCAGCGGGTTTTTTTACGTCTGCCCCCATCAGCACTGATCCTATGTAAAACAGGGTGGCGCGCTATGGTTTCATAGGGTTCTATTTGCAAACTCCATCCAACTAGCTTCCATGCTCACTCAACTATCTATGCTTTACAGAAATTGAGCCATGCCAAATCGAATCCTTGATGGAAATCCGCAATTGCCATGGTTGAGTCCTTTGGAAGACTGTGGGTGGCGCGCCGCGTGCACGAGTTCCCATGGCGCTTTTCCCCTTTTGCATTTGCCGCTTTGCTGCGGCTGCGCTAGAGACAACAAAAGGCCCGCCTAGCGCAATGCCGGGCGAGCCGTGTGTGACATGGTGCGGCCTATGTCGCGTGGCCTATCTTCAGGGGTACAGCGCGTAGGGCTGCACTTGAATGCTGCCACCACCAATCACGAAAACGCCCGCGAGACTGGTGAACACTTCCGCCTGCAGCGTGAGGCGGCCCAATTCTGCCACTGCATCCCCCGTGGAGCTATCCACCGAATAGACGATTAGCAGCATTTGGCGGGTCGCATTGTTCATTGAAGTTGCAACGCGTAGGATTGTATTGGCCGGGAAGTAGCCGATGGTGGCGACATTCGCAGCAGCGGACTTGCCATCCGCGCCGACGACCCATTGCTCAGACTGTATCCGGCCATCTTGTTGAAATATCACCCCCACCCCTCTAAACCAAAGCAACTGGTTCACGGGTGAGGTGGGGCTGGGGCCTTGCCCAATGTTTTGCCACGCACCGGAAGCGTTTGGAGCCGCGTGGAAGCAGATGCCTGCATGGCCGCCGCTGGTCGCCTCTGGCACGATGTCAAAGAAAACGCCCCGAGCACCATTCGTTTGGAGATAGTCCAACCCCAGCTGGAAGGCCTGATTCTGCGGAGCGCCCACGTACCGTGAGGACGCCGAGATGACTTTGTGCGCTCCCACGGCGAGGCCTGCGCTTTGGGCTTGTACGACACCCGGAACTGCGGCCATCAGTGGCAGAAGCGTTGCGGACTGGAGAATCTTGCGACGTTGAATGGTCATAGAAATCTTCAAAGAGTGATTAATGGAAATGCACGCTTTGGCAAGCCGACTCGGGCTCTGCGACAGGCTTGGCTTAGGAGTCAGTGCGCCTTTTGGGTGCAAAAACATCATGTCACGCGAGATGTGAATGTCTTGCTAATCGTTGGCCGCAGATACCGCTTTTACGAATAGACACGCGCGGGCACTGTGCAACAGCGGTCGTGATGGTCGTGGCACAAAAAACAGGTTCATTGGAGTTCCTTGGACGGGATGATTGAGTCGAAGATTTCTAGGGCGTGGCCGGGGCCTGTGGCGCTCAGAGCTTCCAGCGTGTGCACCCCTCACGGGTGCTCTTCGTCGTTCAGATTGATGTAGCGCGGCGTTGAGTTTGGCTAGGTAGTGTCGCGTCGGGCTTCGTGCCTCCAACAGCCACCGGGTGTGTGGAGGAGTTGCTGCCGCGCAGTGCGCCCCACGCGGCGCTGGTGATGTCCCGGTTCAGGCTGCGAATGCGTCCGCTGAACCGGGTTCCATTTGGCCCTTGAGAGAGACCCTGCCCAGTCCGCAGTGCGGTGGCACGCGCTTTGTCGCCATCCTGGTCACTCGTCGATCGAGGCACTCCAGCGGCTTCCCCAGTCGCCGCCGCCGGGGCGGCTGACCTTGTCGATCTCGCGGCGGTCGCGTTTGGTGGGGCGGCCTTCTTGCAGGGTGGCGGCGGGCTCGGGGGCGAGGCGGCGCAGCTCGGCGGCTTTTTCACGCGCGGCGATGCTGTCGGCGGTTTCTTCGTACAGTTGTTGCGCGACAGGCGCCGGGCCGCGCGCGCCGCTCAGGCCCAGCACACGCACGGTGCGCGCCACGGGCCCCTGGCGCAGCGCCACGGTGTCGCCGCAGCGCAGGTCGCGTGCGGGCTTGGCCAGTTGGCCGTTGACGGTCACCCGGCCCTTGCCGATTTCGTCGGTGGCGAGGCTGCGGGTCTTGTAGAAGCGGGCGCACCAGAGCCACTTGTCCAGGCGCATTGTCTCCAGGTTGCTCATGGGCGTGATTGTGCCGCTTGTGCCTCGGGTGGGCCATCGGCCGCAGCGCTGGGCAGCGGCAGGCGCACCACAGCGTCCAGGCCCGCCACCCGATGGCCCGCCATGCGGTTGGTGAGCGTGATGCTGCCCTCCAGCGCCTGCACGATTTCGTGGCAAATCGCCAGGCCCAGGCCACTGCCTGTGCGCACATCGCCCGCCGAGAACGGCTGGAACAGTCGGGCGGCCAGTTCGTCGTCGATGCCGGGGCCGTGGTCGCTGATGGTGAGCGCCACATGCCGTCCGTCGCTGCGCAGGTCCACCGTGAGTTCGCTGCCAGGCGGCGCATGGCGCACGGCGTTGTGCAGCAGGTTGCGGCTCAGCTCTCGCAGCATCCATTCGTGGGACTGCACCAGCGCGGGCTCGGTGTGGATGCCGAAGTCCAGGTCGCGTTGGGCGATCAATGGCGATATCTCCAGCGCCACGGCGCGCAGGATGTCGTCGAAGCGGGTGGCGGGCGGGGCGCTTTGCTGGCGCAGCTGCTCCACCTTGGCCAGCGCCAGCATCTGGTTGGCGAGCTGGGTGGCACGGTCCACGGTGTCGCTGATTTCATGCAGGGCCTGCCGGGGTTCCACGTCGCCATGCAGGGCCGATTGCACCTGGGTCTTGAGCACGGCCAGGGGTGTACGCAGCTGGTGTGATGCATCGCGCACAAAACGTTTCTGGTGCCTGAGCAGGTGCCGCAGGCGCTGCATCACTTCGTTGGTCGCGTCCACCAGCGGTTGCAGCTCGCGCGGGGCCAGGGGGGCGGCGATGGGGCTCAGGTCGCCTTCGCGCCGGGCCTGCAACTGCTGGCTGAGCTGGCGCACGGGCCGGGTGGCGCGTTGCACCACCAGCACCACGGTGAAGCCCACCACGGCGATCAGCAGGGCCTGGCGCAGCAACGTGTTCCACAGGATCTGCAGGGCCAGGGTTTCGCGCACCTCCAGGGTCTCGGCCACCTGAATCACGGCCATGGCACGCCCTTCGGAGCTGGCCACAGGCTGCAGCAGCACGGCCACGCGCACGTCCCGGTCGCGGAACCGGTCGTCGTAGAAGTCGACCAGGGCCGCGTAGGGCGGCCGATCGGGAATGCGGCCCTGCCAGACCGGTAGGTCCTCAAAGCCCGACACGATCTCGCCCTTCAGGGTCGATACGCGGTAGAACATCCGGCTCTGGTTGTCGGCCTCAAAGGCCTCCAGGGCCGAATAGGGCACGATGGCGCGCAGTTGCGCCGCATCGTCGAAGCCTTTCACATCGAGCTGCTCGCTGATGCTCTTGGCGGACGCCAGCAAGGTGCGGTCATACGCCGTGTTGAGTGAGGCCAGCGTCTGGTGGTACAGGCTCCAGGTGTTGATGCCGATGAACAGTGCCACCGGCAACAGGATGCCCAGCAGCAGGCGCCGCCTCAGCGAGTGGTGGCGCGCCACGGCCTGGGTCGTGTTCTGGCTCATGCATCGGCCCGCAGCAGGTAGCCCAGGCCGCGCAGCGTCATCAGGGTGAGGCCTGTGCCGGCCAGCTTCTTGCGCAGCCGGTACACCACCACCTCAATGGCTTCGTACTGCACATCCAGCTGGCCAGGGAACACCAGCTCATACAGCCGCTCCTTGGTCACGGCATGGCCGGGTTGTGCCAGCAGCGCGTGCATCAGCGCCAGTTCGCGGGGGGTCAGCTCCATCACCTCGCCGTTCAGGTACAGCGCGCCGCTGTCCTTGTCGTAGCGGATGGCGCCGATCTGCAAGGTGCTGGGCGCCAGGGGCGCCACGGTGGGGTCGGCGCTGCGGCGCACCAGTGCACGCAGACGCGCTTCCAGCTCGTCCAGGTCAAAGGGCTTGGGCAGGTAGTCATCGGCCCCTGCGTTCAGGCCCACCACACGGTCGCCCACCGTGCCCCGTGCCGTGAGGATCAGTACCGGGGTGCGCAGCCCACGCGAGCGGGCCTGCTGCAGCACCTGCAGGCCGTCCAGGCCGGGCAGGGTGAGGTCCAGGATGATCGCGTCGGGCTGCAGGGCGGTCCATTGGCTCAGGGCCGCGCGCCCGTCGCCCACAGCGGTCACTTCCATGCCACGACGCGTCAGCGCGCGGTGCAGCGTGGCCTGCATGGTGGGGTCGTCTTCTACAAGGAGCAATTGCATGCGCGGCACCATAGCACCGTCTCGTTGGGCGGGATGCATGAGTGTTTTCCCTGAGTCTGAGGACAGCCGTTTGACAGGCAGCGCGCGCATCATCGGGCAGTCCGAAAACCAATCAGGAGACTCCATGCGTCGCGATACCTTTCTGAAATCACTGGCAGCCATGGCTGCTGCGGGTGTGTTGCCCGTCTCGGCCCAGACGGCGTCTGCCATCAAGATGATGATCCCCGCCAACCCGGGCGGTGGCTGGGACACCACCGGCCGTGCGCTGGGCAAGGCCATGCAGGATGCGGGCGCTGCGGCGTCGGTGTCTTATGACAACAAGGGCGGTGCGGCCGGTGCGATTGGCCTGGCGCAGTTCGTCAACGCCAGCAAGGGCGACCCGAACGCGATGATGGTGATGGGCGCCGTGATGCTGGGCGGCATCATCACCGGCAAGCCCCCCGTGGGCCTGGACAAGGTCACGCCCCTGGCGCGCCTGACCAGCGAATACAACGTGTTCGTGCTGCCCGCCAATTCGCCCTTCAAGACCATGAAGGACGTGATCGACCAGCTCAAGAAAGACCCCGGCAGCGTGAAGTGGGGCGGTGGTTCGCGTGGCTCCACCGAACACATCGCCGCCGCCATGATTGCCCGTGAAGTGGGCGTGGACCCTGCCAAGATCAACTACGTGGCCTTCCGTGGGGGTGGCGAGGCCACCGCCGCTATCCTGGGCGGCAACGTCACCGTGGGCGGTAGCGGCTACAGCGAGTTTGCCGAGTACATCACCGCCGGCAAGATGCGCGCCGTGGGCGTGACCTCGGGCACCCGCCTCAAGGGTGTGAACGTACCCACGCTCAAGGAGCAGGGCATCAACGTGGAGATCGGCAACTGGCGCGGCGTGTATGGCGCCCCTGGCATCACGCCCGAGCAGCGCAAGGCCCTGATCGATGCGCTGTCCAAGACCTACAAGCACAAGGCCTGGCAGGACGCGATGGAAAAGAACGGCTGGACCCCCGCATGGATGGCGGGCGACGAGTTCGCCAACTTCGTGGACAGCGAGTTCGCCAGCATGCGCGCCACCATGGCCAAGTCCGGGATGATCTGATCGGGAACAAGGCTTGGCTGCCGCACTGCCCGCAGGGCAGGGGCGGCGGCCTTGCCTGCTGGTTGGTGCGAAGGAAAAAACATGACACAACAACATTCATCGCGCTCCAAGCCCCTGCAGACCCTGGTGGGTTCGGGCCTGGTGCTGCTCTCGCTGGGCCTGGCCTGGGGGGCCAGCTCCGTCAGCTCCGAGGCGGGCTACGGCGGCGTCGGCCCCAACTTCTTCCCCTGGGTGGTCAGCATCGCTTTGCTGATCTGCGGCGTGCTCTGTGTGGTGCATGCGCTCACGGGCGGCTTCCGGGCGCTGGAAGACGGCTCTGGCGACGAGCGCGCCCACTGGAAGGGCTTCATCTGGGTGTCGGCCGGGCTGCTGCTCAACGCCCTGCTCATCACCACGCTGGGCTTCATCCTGAGCTGCGCGCTGTGTTTTGTGCTCTCGGTGCGCGGCTTCAAAAGCTCCGAAGGCGAGCTGGACCTGCGCCTGCAGGCCTGGATCAAGGATTCCCTCATCGGCCTCGCAGTGGCTGCACCGGTGTACTGGATGTTTACGAAATTGCTGGCCATCAACCTGCCCGGCCTCACCAACACGGGGTGGCTGTAAGGCCCGCACACCATGGAAACGCTAAATCTCCTCATGCAGGGTTTTGCCACAGCGGCAACACCCATCAACCTGCTGTGGGCCTTTGTGGGCTGCATGATCGGCACCGCCGTGGGTGTGTTGCCCGGTATCGGCCCGGCCGTGGCCGTGGCCATGCTGCTGCCCATCACCGTGAAGGTCGAGGCCACGGCTTCGATGATCTTCTTTGCGGGCATCTACTACGGCGCCATGTACGGTGGCTCCACCACCTCCATTTTGCTGAACACCCCCGGTGAGGCGGGCTCCATGGTCACGGCCATGGAGGGCAACAAGATGGCCAAGAACGGCCGCGCTGGCGCCGCGCTGGCCACGGCGGCCATCGGCTCGTTTGTGGCGGGCACCATTGCCACGGTGCTGGTCACGTTCTTTGCGCCGCTGGTCGCCGAATATGCGGTGCGCCTGGGCCCGCCCGAATACTTCATGCTCATGGTGTTGGCCTTCACCACCGTGAGCGCGGTGCTGGGCAAGAGCACGCTGCGTGGCATGGTGGCCCTGTTTGTGGGCCTGGCCATGGGGCTCATCGGCATCGACCAGATCACGGGCCAGGCCCGCTACACCGGCGGCGTGCCCGAGCTGATGGATGGCATTGAGGTGGTGCTGATCGCCGTGGGCCTCTTTGCCGTGGGCGAGGCGCTGTACAACGTGATGTACGAAGGCCGGGTGGACGAAACCCAGAACCGCCTGACCAGCACCCACATGACCAAGGAAGAGTGGAAGCGCTCCTGGCCCGCCTGGATTCGCGCCACGTTCATTGGTTTCCCGTTTGGCACCGTGCCTGCGGGCGGCAGCGAGATCCCGACCTTCCTGAGCTACGCGGCTGAAAAGAAGCTGAGCAAGAACAAGGAAGAGTTCGGCACCACCGGCGCCATCGAAGGCGTGGCGGGCCCCGAGGCCGCCAACAACGCGGCCATCACGGCCACGCTGATCCCGCTGCTCACGCTGGGCATTCCCACGTCCAACACCACGGCCATCCTGCTGGGCGCGTTCCAGAACTACGGCATCCAGCCTGGCCCGCAGCTGTTTGACACCAATGGTGCGCTGGTGTGGGCGCTGATCGCGTCGATGTACATCGGCAACGTGATGCTGCTGATCCTGAACCTGCCGCTGGTGGGCCTGTGGGTCAAGCTCTTGAACATCCCCAAGTCGTACCTGTATGCAGGCATTCTGGTGTTCTCCACGCTGGGTGTGTACGGCATGCGCCAGAGCGCGTTCGACCTGGTGCTGCTGTATGCGATTGGCCTTCTGGGCGTGGTGATGCGCCGCTTTGACTTCCCGGCCGCGCCGGTGGTGGTGGGCATGATCCTGGGCCCCCTGGCCGAGGCGCAGATGCGCAACGCCGTCGCAATTGGCGAAGGCAAGTGGACCATCTTCCTGGAGCGCCCGGGCTCGGTGACCCTGATCGTCATCGTGCTGGCCGTGCTGATCGTGCCGCGCCTGCTGCGCCGCTGGGCAGCACGCAAGATGGCGCTGGCGCAAACCTGAGCCTGACGGCCTTTGCCAACAAAAAAACCGCGCCTTCCAGCGCGGTTTTTTTATGGGTCAGCGGCAATGTCATCGCAAGCCAGACACCCAAGGCCCTGACGCCCTTCGATGCCCTCCCCACCAGGATGGCTTGCTCAACGGGGGCCGATTCTATCATAAAATGCGAATAGTTCTTATTTGCAAGGATGGCGCATGCATTCACTTCCGCAGGAGTTTCTGGCGCTGTGCCGCCAACTGGGGGATGCACAGCAGCGCTGCAGTGCCGCCATGCAGACGCAGGCCCAGCAGATTGAGGCCCTGACGGCCGAGGTGGTGCGCCTGCGGGGCGCCATCATCGTGCGCGACACCCGCCTGGCGCTGGCGCAGGACGAGCTGGAGCAACTGCGGGCCGCCAGCCCCGGCCTGCCGCGCCGCCAGGCCATGGCGCGGCACATCGGCCTGCTGGCAGAGCGCATCACCGCCTTGTCGCGCGAATGCCTGCGCTGGCGCCAGGCGGCGACCGCAGGGCAGGCCTCGGCGGTCAGCGCGCCCCGGCAGGGCGGTGGCGCTGTGCTGATGGCTGCAGCACCTTCCTTGCCGATGCCACGGGTGCCGCCGCAGCCGCGCGCAGGCCACGGACCCCAACAGCGTGCGCAGGCCGGGGAGGGCGCCGCGTTCGAGCGGGGCCGCAACATGGCCCTCGATGCCAGCCTGGCCGCCGCCGACCTGGTGATCTGCCAGACGGGCTGCATCAGCCACGACGACTACTGGCGCGTGCAGGACCACTGCCGCCGCACGGGCAAGCCCTGCATCCTGGTCGATCAGCCCCTGGCCGTGCGCGAGGCACAGGCGCTGGCCGCCCTCCGGCCCATGGTGGTGCTGCGCATGGCCTCAGTCGCCCTGCCTGCGGCGTCCGGACAGCCTGAAGACGCAAAAATCTGAATCAAAATGGCCGTTACCGCGCGGTGGTATTGCCTTGATTGCTATTAAAACAATAGCAATCAATGCGCCGAGCGCAGCCTCTGCCCGCGTGCGCAGGCGGGTGCCGGGCGCCAGCGCCGCGCTACCATCCGCAGATGCCCTTGCTTGTTGACGACGCCCCCGCCCTGCCGCTGGATGCCCAGGGCATTCTCGAACTGGCGGCACGCTCCATGTTTCAGCTGTTCTCCAGCGTCAGCCAGGGCATGTTCCTGGTGGACCGCAGCGGGCGCATCGTGTGGGTGAACGAGGGCTACCAGCGCTTTCTGCCCGACCTGGGGTTTTCGTCGGTCGACCAATTCGTGGGCCGCACGGTGGAGGAGGTGATCCCCAACACCGAGATGCGCCGCGTGCTCGAAACCGGCCAGCCCGTGCTCATTGACCTGCTCACCAACAAGGCGGGCACCTTTGTGGTCAGCCGCATCCCTCTGCGTGACGACGCCGACCGCGTGATCGGCGCTATCGGCATCGTGCTGTTCGACCACCCCGAGACCACGCTGCAGCCGCTGATCAGCAAGTTTGCGCTGCTGCAGCGCGACCTGGACGATGCCCGGCGCGAACTGGCCAGCCAGCGCCGCCGCAGCCTGGCCGTGGCGGGCGATGGCGAGCGGCGGTCCAAGTACACCTTTGCCAGTTTCATCGGTTCCAGCCCCGCTGCGGCCGAGGTCAAGCGCCAGGCGCGGCGAGCAGCGCAGTCCACCAGCCCCGTGCTGCTGCTGGGTGAAACCGGTACCGGCAAAGAGTTGCTGGCCCACGCCATCCACGCCGCATCCAGCCGCGCCAGCGGCCCGTTTGTGAGCGTCAACATCGCCGCCGTGCCCGACACGCTGCTCGAAGCCGAATTCTTTGGCGTGGCCCCGGGCGCCTACACCGGCGCCGACCGCAAGGGGCGCGACGGCAAGTTCAAGCTGGCCGATGGTGGCACGCTGTTCCTCGACGAAATCGGCGACATGCCGCAAAGCCTGCAGGCCAAGCTGCTGCGGGCCCTGCAAGAGGGCGAGATCGAGCCGCTGGGCAGCAACAAGCTCGTGCCTTTCAACGTGCGCATCCTGGCCGCCACCTCGCGCGATTTGGCGGCCCTGGTGCGCGAGGGCAAGTTCCGCGAAGACTTGTTCTACCGCCTGCATGTGCTGCCGGTGCGGGTGCCGCCGCTGCGGGTACGGCGTGGCGACATCCCTGCGCTCGTCGAAGCCCTGGGCGAAGACCTGGCGCTGCGCAACGGCACGCCCCCGCCCGAGCTGCTGCCCGATGCCATGGCCCTGCTGGCGGGCCAGCCCTGGCGCGGCAACATCCGCGAGCTGCGCAACGTGCTGGAGCAGGCGGTGATGCGCGGCGAAGGCCAGTCCATCGATGCCGCGCAGCTGGAGCGCATCCTGCGCGAGGCAGGTGTGGAGCCCGCCGCCCCCGCCCCGGTGCAGGACCCGGGCCACGCCGCCGACGCCGAGGACGAAAGCCGCTACCTGCGCCCGCTGGCCGAGCAAGTGGCCGAACTGGAGCGCAAGGCCATTGCCGCAACCCTGAAGGCCCACGGCGGCAATAAGCTGGCCACCGCGCGGCAGCTGGGCATCTCGCGTGCCACGCTCTACGGACGTCTGGAAAACCCTGAATAAATTTCAGGCAAATGTCTGAATTTCAGGCATTTGTTGTGTATTAAATTCAGGCAGTGTCGCTGAGGTGTCAGTAAAAGTATCTTTGAAATCAAGCACTTGGATGCTGGCACAGACTGTGCAATAAAGAAGCATCACAACAGGAGACATCGCCATGCACCGTCGCACTTTGGTAGCCCTTGCCACCGCAGCCGTTACCGCCGCCACGCTTTCCGCCCCCGCGTTCGCCCAGACCGGCGAAATCCGCATTGCCCACGTGTACAGCAAGACCGGCCCGTTGGAGGCCTACGGCAAGCAGACGCAAACGGGCCTGATGATGGGCCTGAACTACGCCACCGGCGGCAGCATGACCGTCAATGGCAAGAAGCTGGTGGTGATCGAGAAAGACGACCAGGGCAAGCCCGACCTGGGCAAGAGCCTGCTGGCCTCGGCCTACTCGGACGACAAGGCCGACATCGCAGTCGGCCCCACCTCCAGCGGCGTGGCCCTGGCCCTGCTGCCCGTGGCCGAGGAATACAAGAAGATCCTGCTGGTGGAGCCCGCCGTGGCCGACGCCATCACGGGCGACAAGTGGAACAAGTACATCTTCCGCACCGGCCGCAACAGCAGCCAGGACGCCATCTCCAACGCCGTGGCCATCGACAAGGCCGGTGTGACTGTGGCCACGCTGGCGCAGGACTATGCCTTCGGCCGCGACGGCGTGAAGGCCTTCAAGGACGCGCTGAAGAACGCCAAGCTGGTGCACGAGGAATACCTGCCCACCACCACCACCGACTTCACCGCCGGTGCCCAGCGCCTGATCGACAAGCTCAAGGACGTGCCCGGCCGCAAGGTGATCTTCATCATCTGGGCTGGCGCGGGCAATCCGTTCAAGATCGCTGACCTGGATTTGAAGCGCTACGGCATCGAGATCGCCACGGGCGGCAACATCTTGCCCGCCATGGCCGCATACAAGAACTTCCCTGGCATGGAAGGCGCCACGTACTACTACTTCGGCATCCCCAAGAACCCCGTGAACGAAGCCCTGGTGGCCGCTCACTACAAAGAGTTCAAGACCCCGCCAGACTTCTTCACCGCTGGTGGCTTCAGCTCGGCCATGGCGCTGGTCACGGCCCTCAAGGCCACCAATGGCGACACCAACACCAACAAGCTCATCAAGACCATGGAAGGCATGAGTTTTGACACGCCCAAGGGCAAGATGACCTTCCGCAAGGAAGACCACCAGGCCATGCAGAGCATGTACCACTTCAAGATCAAGGTGGACCCGGCCTTTGCCTGGGGCGTGCCCGAGCTGGTGCGCGAGATCAAGCCTGAAGAGATGCAAGTTCCGATTCGCAACAAGCGATAAGGCTGCGCTGGGCAGGTCTGAGTGATGGCGAGCACCCTGGTTTGGGATGAGCTGCAAGGCGTAAACCGCAGCCATAGCCCGTGCTATGGCGAGGATTTGCAACGCGGCAGATCGCCCAAGGCAGGGATGCTCGACACGCGAGAGACCTGTTCAGCGGAGCCTTAGGGTTTGCGTGGCCCCGCTGGCTGACGATTGTTCAGCCCAGCGGGGATCCATCCTCGCGGGGGCGGCCGCCCCTTTTTTTTCCAGTGAATTGATGCATGAACCCCCGGATTACACGGGGGCTGGGTCGGTTTTTCTCAAAAATTATTTGGAGACAAGACAACATGGCTTTCAATTTCATCCGGGCGGCTGCAGCAGGGGCTGCGATGGCACTGTGTGGCACGGGCGGCGCCTTGGCCGCCGTCAACCTGCCAGCACTCAAGATCGACAAGACACAGACCACGGTATCGGGTCTGTCCTCGGGCGGATTCATGGCCGTGCAACTGCACGTGGCGTACTCGGCCACGTTTGCCAAGGGCGCGGGCGTGGTCGCAGGCGGCCCTTTCTATTGCGCTGAAGGCTCGGTCGTCAACGCCACCGGGCGTTGCATGGCCAGCCCCGCAGGCATCCCCACCAGCACGCTGGTGAGCACCACCAACACCTGGGCCGGGCAGGGCGCTATCGACCCCGTGGCCAACCTGCAGAACTCCAAGGTCTACCTGTTCTCGGGCACGCTCGACAGCGTGGTCAAGACCGGCGTGATGGATGCACTGCGCACCTACTACAGCAGCTTTGTGCCCGCCGCCAATGTGGTCTACAAGAAAGACATCGCTGCCGAGCACGCCATGGTGACCGACGACTATGGCAACGGCTGCTCCACCAAGGGCGCGCCCTACATCAGCAACTGCAACTTCGACCTGGCCGGTGCGATGCTGCAGCACCTGTACGGCGCTTTGAGTCCGCGCAACAACGCCGCCTTGCCCAGTGGCAATTTCATTGAGTTCAACCAGAGCGAGTTCATCACCAACCACGGCATGGCCACCACGGGCTGGGCCTATGTGCCCCAGGCCTGCCAGGCGGGCGGCAGCGCCACTTGCAAGCTGCACGTGGTGCTGCATGGCTGCAAGCAGAACGTGAACGATGTGCAGCAGCAGTACGTGCGCAACACGGGCTACAACCGCTGGGCCGACAGCAACAACATCGTGATGCTGTACCCGCAGACCAGCCTGGCCGCCACCAACAGCTGCTGGGACTGGTGGGGCTATGACAGCGCCAACTATTCCAAGAAGTCCGGCCCCCAGATGGCGGCCATCAAGGCCATGGTGGACCGCGTATCCAGCGGCACGGGCGGCACGGCGCCCCCAGTGGCCCTGCCTGCCCCCACCGGCGTGAGCACCTCGGGCGCCACGGCCAGCAGCATGGCCGTGGGCTGGGCTGCCGTCAGCGGCGCCGCCAGCTACAACGTGTACCGCAACGCCAACAAGGTCAACGCGCTGCCCGTCACGGCCACCAGCTATACCGACACCGGCCTGGCCGCGTCCACCACCTACAGCTGGACGGTGCGCGCCGCCGATGCCAATGGGGCCGAGGGCGCCACATCGGCCGCAGCATCCGGCACCACGCTGGCCGCCTCGGGCGGCGGCACTGGCACCTGCACCACGGCCAGCAACTACGCCCACACGCTGGCCGGGCGTGCCTATGCCTACCTGGGTTTTGCCTATGCGCAGGGCTCCAATCAGGGCATGGGCTGGTGGAACGTGTTCACCACCACCACCCTCAAGCAAACGGGCCCCAACTACTACGTCGTTGGTACCTGTCCCTGAACTGCCATGCCGCTGTGAGAGGCACAGCGGCCCACTTACCAAGACCGTGAAAGCGAAACATCACCCATGAGCACCTTGGCCACCAAGGACTTGACCATCCGCTTCGGCGGCCACGTGGCGGTCAATGCCGTGACCTGCTCTTTCGAGCCCGGCACGCTGACCGCCATCGTGGGCCCCAACGGCGCGGGCAAGACCACCTACTTCAACCTGATCTCAGGGCAACTCAAGGCCAGCAGCGGCAGCGTGACGCTGGGCGGGCAGGACCTCACCGGCCAGTCCGTCTCGGCGCGCACGCATGCGGGCCTGGGCCGGGCGTTCCAGCTCACCAACCTGTTCCCCAACCTCAGCGTGCTCGAAAACGTGCGCCTGGCCGTGCAGGCCACGCAAGAGGGCAAGCACCGCCGGGGGCTGAACCTGTGGAGCATCTGGAGCGACCACCGCGCGCTGACCGAGCGCGCTGAATCCATCCTGAAAACAGTGGCCATGTACGAGCGGCGCGACACCCCGGTGGCCAGCCTGCCGCACGGCGACCAGCGCAAGCTCGAAGTGGCGCTGCTCATGGCGCTGGAGCCGCAGGTTTACATGTTTGACGAACCCACGGCTGGCATGAGCCATGACGAGGCCCCCGTGATCCTGAACCTGATCCGTGAACTGAAGAAAGACAAGACCAAGATCATCCTCTTGGTGGAGCACAAGATGGACGTGGTGCGCGAGCTGGCCGACCGGATCATCGTGCTGACCAACGGCACGCTGGTGGCCGATGGCCCACCGGCCGAGGTGATTGCATCACCCGTGGTGCAAGAGGCCTACCTGGGTGTGACCAAGGAGGCCGCATGAGCACCAGCAACATGAGCACCACCAACCTGCTCGAACTCAGGGGCGTGCACACGCACATCGGCGCGTACCACATCCTGCACGGGGTAGATCTGGCCGTGCCCAAGGGCCAGCTCACCATGCTGCTGGGCCGCAACGGCGCGGGCAAGACGACCACGCTGCGCACCATCATGGGCCTGTGGCATGCGTCGCAGGGCTCCATCCACTTTGGCGGCAAAGACATCACCGCGATGAACACCCCCGCCATCGCGGGTCTGAACATCGCCTATGTGCCCGAGAACATGGGCATTTTTTCCGACCTCACGGTCAAGGAAAACATGCTGCTGGCCGCCCGCAGCGCGCGCAATGCCGCCCAGATGGACGAGGCGCGGCTGCAGTGGATCTTCAAGCTGTTCCCGGCGGTGGAGAAGTTCTGGAACCACCCCGCAGGCAAGCTCAGCGGCGGCCAAAAGCAGATGGTGGCGGTGAGCCGCGCCATCGTCGAGCCGCGCGACCTGCTCATCGTGGACGAGCCCAGCAAGGGCCTCGCGCCCGCCATCATCAACAACATGATCGATGCGTTCGACCAGCTCAAGAAGAGCGGCGTGACCATCCTGCTGGTGGAGCAGAACATCAACTTTGCCAAGCGGCTCGGGGACACCGTGGCCGTGATGGACAACGGCCAGGTGGTGCACGCGGGCAGCATGGCCGCGCTGGCGGCGGACGAGGCATTGCAGCGCTCGCTGCTGGGGCTGGCGTTATGAGTTTCACCTCTGATTTCAAGGTTTTTGGGCCGTCTGCGCGCGTCCATCAAGCAGTTGTAGCTATCAAAAGCATAGTGATTGCACATCCCCCCACCCCCCAACAAGGAGGCCTGGCATGAGCATGGCCCGCGACTTCGACTGGAAACCCCTGGCCCTGGTGCCGGCCCTCGCGCTGCTGGTGCTGCCCTTCATCGGCTCGCCCAGCACCTGGCTTACGCTCACGGTGGCGGGGCTGGCCATGGGCATGATCATCTTCATCATCGCCTCGGGCCTCACGCTGGTGTTCGGCCTCATGGACGTGCTGAACTTCGGCCACGGCGTATTCATTGCGCTGGGCGCCTTTGTGGCCACCAGCGTGCTGGGCGCCATGGGCGACTACACACAAAGCGCCGACCTGTGGCGCAACCTGATGGCCGTGCTGCCCGCCATGCTGGTGGCCATGGCCGTGGCCGGGGCCGTGGGCCTGGCGTTCGAGCGCTTCATCGTGCGGCCCGTGTACGGCCAGCATTTGAAGCAGATTCTCATCACCATGGGCGGCATGATCATTGGTGAAGAATTCATCAAGGTGATCTGGGGTCCGCAGCAGATCCCGTTGCCGCTGCCCGAAGGCATGCGTGGTTCGCTGCTGGTGGGTGACGCCGCCATCGAAAAATACCGCCTGGTGGCGGTGGCCGTGGGCCTGCTGGTGTTTGGCGTGCTGGCCTGGACGCTATCGCGCACCAAGGTCGGTCTGCTGATCCGCGCTGGTGTGCAAGACCGCGAGATGGTGGAGAGCCTGGGCTACCGCATTCGCCGCCTGTTCATTGGCGTGTTTGTGGTGGGCTCGGCCCTGGCGGGCCTGGGCGGCGTGATGTGGGGCCTGTACCAGCAGAACGTGGTGCCCCAGATGGGCGCCCAGGTCAACGTGCTGATCTTCATCGTGATCATCATCGGCGGCCTGGGCAGCACGGGCGGCGCGCTCATCGGTGCGCTGCTGGTGGGGCTGATGGCCAACTACACCGGCTTCCTGGTGCCCAAGGTGGCGCTGTTCTCCAACATCGCGTTGATGGTGGCCATTCTTTTGTGGCGTCCGCAGGGCGTCTATCCCGTGGCCAACCGCTGATGAGGAGCCGACTGACATGCTGAACCGACTTCTCTCCGGCGACTACCCGCGCAGCAAGGTGCTGGCGGTGATCCTCGTGACCCTTCTGCTGGGGCTGGCGTTTGCACCCTTCCTGTTCCCGGGCGTCAAGGCGCTCTCGGTGGCGGCCAAGGTGCTCATCTTTGTGGTGCTGGTCGCCAGCTTCGACCTGCTGCTGGGCTACACCGGCATCGTGAGCTTTGCGCACACCATGTTCTTTGGCATCGGGGCCTATGGCATCGCAGTGGCCACCACGCGCCTGGGGCCCACCTGGACGGCGCTGGGCGTGGGCATTGGCGGTGCGCTGCTGTTGTCGCTGCTGCTGTCGCTGGCGGTGGGGCTGTTCTCGCTGCGCGTGCGTGCCATCTTTTTCGCCATGATCACGCTGGCCGTGGCGGCGGCGTTCCAGACGCTGGCCTCGC
Source organism: Acidovorax sp. Q11 (assembly GCF_054950075.1). NCBI lineage: Bacteria > Pseudomonadati > Pseudomonadota > Betaproteobacteria > Burkholderiales > Comamonadaceae > Acidovorax > Acidovorax sp. Q11. Next base: position 17,092 of record NZ_JBUDZG010000038.1, read on the forward strand.
AGCTGTCGGACATCACCGGTGGCGAAGACGGCCTGACCTTCAAGGTGCCCGAGATCCTCTCGCCCAGCTTCGAGCCGTTTGAAGAACCCTTCCTGGGCGTGACCATCGACGGGCGGCTGATCTGCTACTACCTGCTGTTCGTCACCGCCGTGGCGCTGGTGCTGGCGCTGCTGCGCATCGTCAATTCGCCCTTCGGCCGCGTGCTGCAGGCCATCCGCGAGAACGAGTTCCGCGCCGAAGCCATTGGCTACCGCGTGGTGGTGTACCGCACCACATCGAGCGTGCTGTCGGCACTGTTCGCCACCATGGCGGGCGCCATGCTCGCGCTCTGGCTGCGCTACAACGGGCCGGACACGTCCCTGAGCTTCGAAATCATGATGGACTGCCTGCTCATCGTGGTGATCGGCGGCATGGGAACGATCTACGGATCGGCCATCGGCGCCGTGCTGTTTCTGGTGGCGCAAAGCTACCTGCAGGATCTGCTGCGCATGGGTCACGAGGTCACGGCGGGCCTGCCCTGGCTGTCGGCACTGCTGTCGCCCGACCGCTGGCTGCTGTGGCTGGGCGTGCTCTTCGTCCTTTCGGTCTATTACTTCCCCACCGGCGTGGTGGGGCGTCTGCGTGCGGCAGCTGCGCGCAAGGCGGGGTGAATGGCCCCGGCCGCGCCGGGTGACCGGCGTGGCCTGGGTGTTGAGGTGAGCTGTTCAACAACACGCAAAGAAAAATTCCAGGAGACAAGCACATGACAATGAGCATCAAGAACCCGCGTTTTCGTCCCCTTTCCCGTCCGTTCATGCCCGCAGCGCTGGCCGCTGCGGTGCTGGCTGCCTGCGGCGGCAGCAGCGGCGACAGCACCGCCCTCAACACCAAGCCCGGCTACCTGGGTGCCATCAGCGAGACCTCGTATGACGGCGCCAGCAACGACCTGCTCACAGCGGGCCTGGGCGCCACGGGCCTGGAAGCTGCCGTGCCCCCTGCGTTTGCCGACCCCCTCAAGCCCACGGCGGCCGAGCTGCGCCGCACAGCCATACATACGAACTACCGCGCCATGCTCGACATGACGGCGGCCGGTGGCTACGGCACACTCTATGGCCCCAACGTGGATGCGCAGGGCAAGGTCACCACGGGCGAGGGCAAGGTGGCGGGCACCGAATACATCGCGTTTGCCGACGACGGCACGGGCCGCAAGAACGTCACCCTCATGGTGCAGGTGCCTGCCAGCTTCGACCCCAAGAAACCCTGCATGATCACCGCCACGGCTTCGGGCTCGCGCGGTGTGTACGGCGGCATCTCCACGGGCGAGTGGGGCCTCAAGAAGGGCTGCGCCGTGGCGTACTCCGACAAGGGCACGGGCGGCGCGCCGCACGACCTTAAGAACGACACCGTGCCGCTGATCGACGGCACGCGCACCACGGCCGCTGCGGCAGGCAAGGCCGCCGCCTTCAACGCGGGCCTCACGGCCACCGAGCTGGCCGCCTTCAACACCGCCACGAATGACCGCTTTGCGTTCAAGCACGCCCACTCTGGCCAGAACTCTGAAAAGGATTGGGGCACCACCACCTTGCAGGCGGTGGAGTTTGGCTACTACGTGCTCAACCAGCGCTTTGGCGCCACCGATGCAGCGGGCCAGCGCCTCAAGACGCTGACCCCGGCCAACACCATCGTGATCGCATCCAGCATCTCCAACGGCGGTGGCGCGGCCATCGCGGCTGCCGAGCTGGACACACAGGGCCTGATCAGCGGCGTGGCCGTGTCCGAGCCTGCCATCGAAATGCCCGCCAACCCCGGCGTCACGGTGCGCCGTGGCAGTGCCGATGTGGCAATCACCGGCAAGACGCTGGTGGACTTCACCACCTACGCCAACCTCTACCAGGCCTGCGCGTCGCTCGCTCCTTCGGTCAGCGCCAGCCCCTTTGCAGCGGCGTTTGCTGCCGGGTTTGCGTTCACTGCTTCCAACCGCTGCGCGTCACTCAAGGCGGCAGGGCTGCTCACGGCCAGCACCCCGGTCACCCAGGCCGAAGAGGCGCTGCAAAAGCTGCGCGACTACGGCTGGGAGTCAGAGTCGAGTGACCTGCATGCCTCTATGGCCGCGTTTGAAGTGTCGCCCGCTGTGGCCGTGACCTTTGCCAACGGGCTCTCGCGCGCCAGCGTGAAGGACAACCTCTGTGGTTTCAGCTACGCCGCCACGAGGGTGACGGCTGCGTTGGCTCTGCCTGTGGGTTCGGTCACCCCACTCGCGCCAGAGGCGCTTACCACCATGTTCGCCACAGGCAATGGTGTTCCGCCTTCGGGGGGTATCAATTTGGTCAATAACCTCAGCAAGTTTGGCGCTACGCGAGATTTTCAGTCAGTGTCGGACGCTGGCGTCGCCGACTGGAACCTGGCTGGCGCTCAGTGCCTGCGCAACCTCGTTACAGGCAATGACGCCGCTGCCAAGAAGCTGCAGGCCGGTGTGGATGAAACCCGCCGCAACGGCAATCTGCGCGGCAAGCCCGCCGTGATCGTGCATGGCCGCGCTGACGCACTGCTGCCCGTCAGCCACACCTCGCGTCCCTACGCCGCGCTGAACAAGAAGGTGGAAGGCGCCGCCAGCAAGCTCAGCTATGTGGAAGTGGCCAACGCCCAGCACTTCGACAGCTTCATCGGCCTGCCCACGGTGCTGCCGGGCTACGACAGCCGCTATTTGCCGCTGCATGTGTACCTGAACCATGCGCTCGACGCCGTGTACGACCACCTTGCCAACGGCAAGGCACTGCCCGCCAGCCAGGTGGTGCGCACGGTGCCGCGCGGTGGCACGCCAGGCAGCGCCCCGGCCATCACGGCCGCCAACGTGCCGCCGCTGGCCACAACGCCTGCTGCAGCCAACGCCATCGCGATCACGGCGGGCGCCATTGCCATCCCTGACTGACCCCCCAAGGAGCTTTGCCAGACGACACACCGTCACTGCAGCCCGTCGGGAACGCGTGGGGGCCATAGCCCCCAGCGCTGCCGTGGGCGCGGCTGCAAGCCACTCAACTAGGGGATGAACCTACATGGAAAAGGCCAAGACATGGAGTCGCAGCGTGGCGGCAGCGCTGGCGGTGCTGTGGGGCGGGGCCGCCGCGCCTTCGCTGCACGCTGCCGAGATTGTGGTGGGGCAGGTGGCACCGCTCTCTGGCGTGTTAGCCAGCACAGGCGCACAGATGGTGCTGGGCGGAAAGATCTACTTTGACTGGGTCAACACCCAGGGCGGTGTGCACGGCGCCAGTATTCGCCAGGCGGTGGCCGACGATGCCTACAAGGTGGCCGACACCGTGAGGCTCACCCGCGAGATGCTGGCCAGGCCAGAGGTGGTGGCCCTGTACGGCTTTGCTGGTACCGCCAACATCACGCAACTGTTGTCCGATGGTGTGCTGGAGCAGGGTGGTGCCGCGCTGGTGGCGCCCTACACGGGGGGCGAGTCGCTGCGCAACCCGTTTAATCCCTGGATTTTCCACGTGCGCGCAGGCTACGCCGACGAGGCCGAGCACATGGTGCAGCAGCTCACCACCCTGGGCATGAACCGCGTGGCCGTGATGTACCAGGACGATGGTTTTGGCAAGGCTGGCCTGGCAGGGGTGGATGCGGCCTTGGCCAAGCGCAATCTCAAGCTGGTGGTGGCAGCGGGCTACGAACGCAATACCGACAAGGTGGATGAGGCCGTCAAGGCCATCAAGGCCGCCGATGTGCACGCCGTCATCATGATCGCGGTAAACAAGCCCGCAGCGGCCTTTATCCAGCGCTACCGCGAGCAGGGCGGTGGCGCCCAGCTCTACAACATCTCAGTGGTAGACCCGACCGAGCTGGTCAAGCTTGCAGGCCTGAAGAACGCGCACGGCCTGGGCATCAGCCAGGTGGTGCCGTACCCCTACCGGCCTCAGTTACCTGTTGTACGCGAATACCAGTCGCTGCTCAAAAAATACGCGCCCGATGCCGAGGTCAACTACACCAGCTTCGAGCAGTTTTTGGGTGCCAAGGTGCTGGTCGAAGCTCTGCGCCGTGCTGGGCCGCAGCCCACGCGCGGCAAGGTCGTGAAGGCGCTGGAGTCGCTGCAGAGCTATGACCTCGGCGGGATCACGCTGGGGTACTCGCCCACCAACCGCATCGGCTCACGCTATGTCGAAGTCACCGTTATCGGCAGCAATGGCCGCCTCATGAAGTGAGCCGCAGGTCCCTTTCATTTTTTTCTGTTCCACAAGGTCGCCATCATGTCCCCCACCTCACGCTACGCCACCTGCGCTGGCTATGAAATCCATTACACGGAATGGGGCGCGCCGGACGCTCCTGTAGTGATTGCATGGCATGGCCTGGCCCGCACCGGGCGCGACATGGACCCGCTGGCTGCCCACCTGGCATCGCGCTTTCGCGTGATTTGCCCCGACACCATCGGCCGGGGTCTGAGTCAGTGGGCGCGCACCCCACAGGACGAGTACCGCCTGTCTTTCTATGCGCGCATCGCGGCCGACCTGTTTGACCAGCTGGGTGTGGAGAAGGCGCACTGGGTGGGCACGTCGATGGGCGGTGCCATCGGTACCGTGTGTGCGTCGGGCCTGTTCCAGCCGCAGCTCAAAGGGCGCATCCAGAGCCTGCTGCTCAACGATAACGCGCCCCGCCTGGCCGATGCCGCTCTGGAGCGCATCAAGGCCTATGCGGGCGATCCGCCCGCGTTTGATACGGTGATGGAACTGGAGGCCTTCTTCCGGCAGGTGTACCAACCCTACGGCTGGCTCGGCGATGCGCAGTGGCGCCACCTGACCGAGACATCCACCCGCCGCCTGCCCAATGGCAGGGTGACGCCGCACTACGACCCGGCCATGGTGCAGCAGTTCACCCACCACGCCAACGACTACCTGATCTGGGACCATTACGACGCGCTCGACATCCCCGTGTTGTGCCTGCGTGGCGAGGAGTCTGACCTGGTGCTGCGCGACACCACCGCCGAGATGCTGACCCGGGGCCCCGGAGCACGCGGCCTGGCGCAGGTGGTGGAGGTGCCCGGCTGCGGCCATGCGCCCGCGCTCAATGTGCCGGAGCACTACGCGCTGGTGGATGGCTTCCTGGCCCGCGCATCCTGATCGGACAGCGGGAGCTGCGCAGCGTTGAAGGCGAGGGCGCTGCGCAGTACATTGGGCTCAGTCCACTGAACCCGTTGCCATGAAACCTCTGCTGCTCATCGCCTCGCACCTGCTCACCCTGGTCATCGGGTTTGCGCTGGGTGTGTATGTGCTTCCGATCCTGATCGCACCCGATGCGCCCACGCAGCAGGAGATCCAGTCCAGCGTGCCTGCCGCGCAATGGACCGCCACCTTCCGCCGTGACCTGAAGGACAGCGACGCCCTGCACTGGGGCGAAGGCGCCGTGTCCATCGGCCCGCAAGCCATCAGCCTGGTGGGCAAGCTCGCCCCGGGGCCGGACTACAAGCTTTACTTGTCGACCGAGTTTGTCGAGACCGAGGCCGACTTCAAGCGCCTCAAGCCCCAGATGTCGCGTGTGGGTGATGTGAAAACGTTCAACAACTTCATCGTCCCGCTGCCGCAGGGCGTGGACCCGGCCAAGTTCAACACCGTGATCGTGTGGTGCGAAACCTTCAGTGAGTTCATCACCGCTGCGAAGTACCAATAACCAGGGGAGGGACGAAAGCGGGTGTCACTGGCCGATCTGCGCCAGCGCAGCCTGCAGCCCCGCCAGCCCGCCCACGCGCTGGTTGTTGATGAAGATCTGCGGCATCTGCCGCACCGAAGGCCCGCACTTGGCATAAAACGCCAGGCGCTCTGCCTCGTCGTCGATCTTGATTTCCTCAAAAGGCAGCGAACGCGACTGCAGCAGCTTTTTGGCCGAATCGCATTGGGGGCAGGCGGATTTGGAGTAAACGGTGATTTGAAAAGTCATGGACAGAGTTTACGGGTGGCCCATGGCAGGCGCTCGCGCCGGGCTTTCGCCACAACAGCGCTGCTGGTGGCGGAATGCCGATTGGTTTGTTTTGTAACCAATTGGTAATTTATGCCTTCCTTTCTATCCTGCTTCCGCCGCTGCGCCTGGTTGGGGCTGGCCGTGGCGATGCTTGCCTTGAGTGGCTGCTCGTCCACCCGCCCGCCCGAGGGCATCACGCCCGTCACCCCGTTTGATCTGGCCCGCTACGAGGGCCGCTGGTACGAAGTGGCCCGGCTGGACCATTCGTTTGAACGCGGCATGACGGACGTGAGCGCCACCTACCAGCTCCAGGCGGACGGCAGCGTGCGCGTGCTCAACCGGGGTTTTGACACCGGCAAAAACGACTGGCGCCAGGCCGAGGGCAAGGCTCTGTTCACGGGCGATGCCAACACCGCCTCGCTCAAAGTGTCGTTCTTTGGCCCGTTCTACGGCGGCTACCACGTGGCCGCGCTGGATGCCAACTACCAGTGGGCGCTGGTGGTGGGGCCGGATCGCAGCTACTGCTGGATCCTGTCGCGCACCAAGCAGCTGCCCCCTGGTGTGCGCGAACAACTCGTCACCCGTGCGCTGGCCCTGGGCATCGACACCCAGGCGCTGATCTGGGTGACCCACGAACGAACCGACCCACAACCATGAGCCTTGCTACGCCACAAACCATCGCCGTCATTGGCGCAGGCCTGGCAGGCTTGTCGTGCGCGCAGGCGCTGCTGCAGGCAGGCCACACGGTGCATGTGTTCGACAAAGCCCGGGGCCCGTCTGGCCGTATGAGTACCCGCCGCGCCGAAGACGACAACGGCCCCTGGCAGTGCGACCACGGCGCCCAATATTTCACCGCCCGCGACCCGGCCTTTCGCGCCGAGGTGGCCCGCTGGCAGCAGGCCGGTGTGGCTGCGTTGTGGAATGCCCGGCTGGCCAGCTTTGACGGCACCGCCTGGTCCACCCCGGCCACCCCGCTGGAGCGATTTGTGGGCACACCGCGCATGACGTCGCCTGCAGCCTGGCTGGTGCAGCACCTGGGCGAGCCTGCGCTGGCGCAGTGGCAAACCACCGTGCAGCGGCTGGACCACAGCGAGGGCGGGTGGACCATCACCTCGGCAGAACATGGCCTGCACAGCCCGCGTTACAGCGCAGTGCTGCTGGCCGTGCCCGCCCCGCAGGCTGTGCCCTTGCTGGCCCCCGTGTCCCCCGCAGGCGCCGCCATCGCTGCCAGCGCACGCATGCGTGGCAGTTGGGCCGTGATGCTGCGCTACGCAAGCCCCGTGGCCCTGCCGTTTGAGGGTGCGTTCATCAACACCGGCCCACTGCGCTGGGTGGCGCGCGACAGCAGCAAACCCGGCCGCACGGGGCAAGAAACCTGGCTGCTGCACGCCAGCCCCGAATGGAGCGAGGCCCACATCGAAGACAGCGCCGAGGCGGTCACCACCGCATTGCTCACTGCCTTTGCCGCCCTGGGTGGCCCCACACCTTTGGCTGCCACCGCCCACCGCTGGCGCTATGCCGACACCGAACCCGCGCTCACGCAGGGCAGCTGGTGGGATGCGCAAATGCGCCTGGGCCTGTGTGGCGACTGGTTGCACGGCGGCAAGGTCGAAGGCGCGTGGCTCAGCGGGCGTGCGCTGGCCCAGCAGGTGTTGATGCCTGCGTAACCCACTCACAGGCCTGCCATGCGCATGCGCAAAAAATCTGACCTGCCGCAAAAAACCTGCCTTCACTGCGGCCTGCCCTTCGCCTGGCGCAAGAAGTGGGAGAAGGTGTGGGACGAGGTGAAGTACTGCTCCGACCGCTGCCGCAGCGAACGAAAGCGCACCGGTAAAGCTGCGGAGGAGGGCGCTGCATGAGCACCGTGCTGTTCTGGTTTTGCAACGATCTGCGCCTGCACGACCAGCCCGCGCTGCACGCAGCGCTCACCAGCGGGGCTACGCATCTGCTGCCCTTGGTGTGCTTGCCAACGGCTGATGAATCCACGCCCTGGGGTTTTGCACGTGTAGGCCCACACCGCCGCGCCTTCACCGCTGCCGCGTTGCGCGGGCTGCAGGGGCTAATGAGCGCACTGGGCAACCCGCTGTTGATCTGCCAGGCCCCACCCGCCACAGCTTTGCCCCAACTGGCCCAGGCTGTGGGGGCCACCACCGTGGTGTGCGAAGACATTGCCGCCCCTTACGAGCAGGCCGAGGTGGCCGCACTGCGCGCGGCAGGCCTGCAGGTGCGTAGCGTATGGCACAGCAGCCTGCTGCACCCGGCCGACATGCCCTGGCCTGCCTCTGACCTGCCCGGTGTGTTCACCAGCTTCCGCCAGAAGGTCGAGCGTGCAGACATCACCCCCGCTGCACCACTGCCCGCACCCACCACACTGCTGCCGCCGCCCCAAGTGCCTGCGCTCGTGCTGCAAGCCGTGGGCGCAGAGCAGGGCGCTGCCAGCATCCAGCCACCCACACCGCCCCAGGGCAGCGATGCGCGCTCGTCCTTCGCCTACGGCACGCCTGCTTGCGATGGCAGCGAGGCCGCCGCGCTGGCCCACCTTGCGCAGTACCTGGCCCGCAAGCTGCCCCACAGCTACAAGGCCACGCGCAACGGGCTCACGGGGCTCCATTACTCCAGCAAGTTCTCGCCCTGGCTGGCCACGGGGGCGCTCTCGCCGCGCCAGATCTATGCCGATCAAAAAACCTTTGAGCGCGACCACGGTGCCAACGATGGCACCTACTGGCTGTGGTTTGAGCTGCTGTGGCGCGACTACTTTCGGCTGCTGCACCTGCAATACAGCGCGGCGCTGTACCGGGCGCGCGGGCTGTCAGAACTGCCGCCCGCTCCACACAACCCGCGCGGCTTTGACCGCTGGTGCCGGGGCGAGACGGGCGAGCCGCTGGTGGACGCCGCCATGCGCGAGCTGGCTGCCACCGGGTATCTGAGCAACCGCCTGCGCCAGGTGGTGGCCAGCTACCTCATCTACGACCTGCACAGCGACTGGCGCGCAGGAGCAGCGTGGTTTGAATCGCAACTGGTGGACTATGACGTTTACAGCAACCAGGCCAACTGGCTCTACATCGCCGGGCGCGGCACCGACCCGCGCGGGGGCCGCCGCTTCAATCCCATCAAGCAGGCGCAAGAGCACGATGCCGACGGCAGCTACCGCCGCATGTGGGGCATGGCATGAGCATCCCGCAACCGCGCACCCACACGTTGCGCTTGCTGCTGGGTGACCAGCTCAACCCCGAGCATTCATGGTTTGCCACGCCGGACGAAGGCGTGGTCTACGTGCTGATGGAAGTGCGGCAAGAGACCGACTACGTGCTGCACCACGCGCAAAAAATCCTCGCCATCTTTGCCGCCATGCGCGATCTGGCCCGGCATCTGCGCGAGGCGGGGCACCGCGTGCGCTACGTGGCGATTGACGATGCGAGCAACCGCCAGTCGATGCCCGACAACCTGGCCGCCCTCATGGCCCACTACGGTGCGCACGCGCTGCAATACCAGTACCCCGACGAATGGCGGCTGGACGAGCAACTGCGCACCTGGGGTACACAGCAAAGCTTTGCCGTGCAGGCCGTCAGCAGCGAGCACTTCTACACCACCCGCACCGAAATGGCCGAGGTGTTCCAAGGCCGCAAGCAGTGGCTGATGGAGCACTTCTACCGCCGCATGCGCCAGCGCCACAGCGTGCTGATCGACGAGGCGGGCGAGCCCGAAGGCGGCCAGTGGAATTACGACCACGACAACCGCAAGCCCTGGCCCGGCACACCGGTATTGCCGCCCGACGCCCGCCCCACGCACGACCACAGCGCCCTGTGGGGCATCATCCAGGCCGCAGGCGTGCAAAGCTTTGGCAACCCGCAGGCCCACGCGCTGCGCTGGCCGCTGAACCGGGCCGAGGCACTGGCGTGGCTGGACCATTTCATCACCACCACGCTGCCGGACTTTGGTGCGTATGAGGACGCCATGAGCACGAAGAGCAGCAGGCTTTTTCACTCCCTGCTGTCCTTCGCACTCAACACCAAAATGCTGCGCCCGCATGAGGTGGTGCAACGCGCTGAGGCCGCCTACCACGCAGGCACTGCGCCCCTGCCAGCGGTGGAGGGCTTCATCCGCCAGATCCTCGGCTGGCGCGAATATGTGCGCGGCATCTACTGGGCCCACATGCCCGGCTACGACGAGCGCAACGCCCTGGGCCATAGCACGCCGCTGCCGGATTGGTTCTGGACGGGCGAGACCAAAATGCGCTGCATTCAGCACGCCTTGGGCCAGTCGCTTCAGGATGCATACGCCCACCACATCCAGCGCCTCATGGTCATCGGCAACTTTGCGCTGCTGGCGGGGCTCGACCCCGCTGCCGTGCACCGCTGGTATCTGGGCGTGTACATCGACGCCTTTGAGTGGGTGGAAGTGCCCAACACCGTGGGCATGAGCCAGTTTGCCGACGGCGGCTTGCTGGCCACTAAACCCTATGTGAGCAGCGCCGCCTACATCGACCGCATGAGCGACTACTGCAGCGGCTGCCACTACGACAAAAAGCAAAAAGTGGGTGAGCGGGCCTGTCCGTACAACACGCTGTATTGGAACTTTTTTACGCGCAACGAAGGCACGCTGGGCAAAAACTTCCGCCTCGGCATGGTGTACCGCCAGCTGCAAAAGATGCAGGGCCCGCAGCTTGATGCGTTGCGGGAGCATGCGGCCACCTTGCGCACGCGGCTCGATGCGCTGTAGCCCGCTTGCCTCACCATCTCAAGCCCCCTCACCGCAGGACCGCGCCATGTCTCAAGCTCAACCCGCCGCAAGCCCGTTCACTTCTTTGCAGTCACTGCCCGAGGGCTATCGCGCCATCGTCATCGGCTCTACCGGCGCCATCGGCAACGCCTTCCTCGCCCACCTGCAGGCCGACCCACGCTGCGCACTGGCCGTGGGCCTGGGCCGCCACACCCACCCGGCGGTGGACCTGGATGACGAGGCCACCATTGCCCACGCCGCCCAGCAACTCAAGGACCAGGGCCCGTGGCATTGCATCATCCACGCCGCAGGGCTGCTGCACGGGCCCCACGGCATGCCTGAAAAGCGGCTGGGCCAGTTGAACTACGCGCAGATGGAAGTCACCTTCCGCACCAACACCTTTGGCCCCGCTCTCGTGCTGGCCCACTTTGCACCGCTGCTGCCCAAGCAAGGGCGCGGCCTGCTGGCCGTGCTTTCGGCCAAGGTGGGCAGCATTGGTGACAACCGCCTGGGCGGTTGGTACAGCTACCGTGCCAGCAAGGCCGCGCTCAACATGCTGGTCAAAACGGCGTCCATCGAAGTGGCGCGCACCCACCCGCAGGCGGTGCTGGTGGCGCTGCACCCGGGCACCGTCAACTCGGTCTTGTCGGCCCCGTTCAATGGCGCGGAGATTGGCCGCCCGGCAGCCGATGCGGCGGGCGACATGCTGCGGGTGCTGGATGGGTTGCCGGCGGAGGAAACGGGGAGCTTTTACGCCTACAGCGGCGACAAGCTGCCGTGGTGATGGCGACGTGGATCGCTATTGTTTTGATACCGATGGTGCAATACCAGCGGGCGGTAGCAGCCCTTTCAAGCAATTTCTCGTGATGTGGCTGTTTTCCCGCTAGTACCAGTCTGGGGGGAGCGACAACGTCTGGGCGCAGGCCCATCGAACCACGTCGCACGGGTGTTTCATGCTGCATCCATGGAGAATGCCGCATGCTTTCACCCACCTCCCGTGACCTCAACCTGGTCGTCTCCCAAACTACAGCCGCTGCCTCTGCCGTGAGTGATTGGGTGGCGCGGCACTACGGCCTGCCAGTGCAGCAGTGCTACCTGATCCGCCGCAACCTCAACGACAACTACGCCGTGCGGGCCACGGATGGCAGCCGCTACGTGGCGCGGCTTTGCGCCATCCGGCCGCGCGGCGCGTTCAATGTGGATTTTGAGGTCGCGTTGCTGGCCCACCTGCACGCACAGGGCGTGGGCGTGGCCACGCCGGTGCTGGCTGCGAAAGGAGCTGCCAGCGTTACCCTGCCGTTCCCTGAGGGCCCGCGTGCGCTGGTGCTGTTTCGCCACTGCGATGGTGCCGTGCCCGATACGCCCGAGGAACTGCATCTGACCGGCGCCACGCTGGCCCAGATTCACCGCGCCGCGCAAAGCTACGCAGGCCCCGCAAGCCGCTATGTGCTGGACGGACACCATCTTGCAGGCCGCACGCTAGGCTACCTGAGCGCTCATCCCGAGATCGACCCCACCGTGCTGGATGCCTACCGGCAACTGATTGAGCGTCTTCAGAGCGAGTTGGCGAATGTTGAGGGCACCTTGACCCGCGTGATGTGCCACGGCGACACGCATGGCTTCAACAACCATGTGTACACCAATGCCGATGGTGTGCAGCGCGCCGCCTTCTTTGACTTTGACGACGCCGGACCAGGGTTCCTGACCTATGACCTGTGTGTGTGGCTGTGGTCGAACCTGCCGCGCAAGGCCCCCATGGAGCCCGACGAAGCCTTGCTCAAGCGCTGGCAGCAGTACCTGGCCGGCTACCGCGCAGGGGGCGGCCTTGTCACCGATGCCGACCTCGCTGCCTTGCCCCTGTTCCTGCAGTTGCGGCATCTGTGGAACATGGGGGAGGGCGTGGCGCGCATCCACCACTGGGGCGCCAACATGATGTCTGCCGACTGGATCAAGAAACAGCTCGATGTGATGGCCGCTTGGGCCCGTCTGGAGCTGCCACCCGGCTGATGCGGCAATCTCCTCGTGCAGGCCATCCCTAAATCGCAGGGTAGCTGCCCGTGCCCCCCGGCCACGCTGTAAGCACCTCAAAGCCGCTGTCTGTCACAGCCACCATGTGCTCCCACTGGGCCGAGAGCGACCGGTCCTTGGTCACCACCGTCCAGCCATCGGCCAGCTCCTTGGTCTCGCGCTGGCCTGCGTTCAGCATGGGCTCGATGGTGAAGACCATGCCCGCCTCCAGCCGCAGCCCCTGGCCGCGCCGCCCGTAGTGCAGCACCTGCGGCTCGTCGTGGTACACGGTGCCAATGCCGTGGCCGCAGTATTCGCGCACCACGCTGAAGTTTTCGCGCTGCGCCACGGTGGCAATGGCGTGGCCCACATCGCCCAGCGTGGCGCCGGGCTTCACCGTGCGGATGCCCGCGCACAGCGCCTCGTACGTGGTGCGCACCAGCCGCTGGGCCAGCACGCTGGGCGTGCCCACGCAGAACATGCGGCTGGTGTCGCCATACCAGCCGTCTTTTTCCACCGCCACATCAATGTTCACGATGTCACCCTTCTTCAGCATCTGCTGGGGCGAGGGGATGCCGTGGCACACGACATGGTTCACCGAGGTCAGCACCGTTTTGGGGTACCCCAGATAGCCTACATTGGCAGGCCGCGCGCCCTGCACGTTCACGATGTGGTCGTGGCACAGGCGGTCCAGCGCTTCGGTGGTTACGCCAGGCACCACATGTGGCTCGACCATCGCCAGCACCTCGGCCGCTAGTCCACTGAATCATTGAAATTGGCTGCATGCACTCCATATTCGAAGGTATGCACAGGATGAACTTAACGACAGACGAGCGTGACCAATTGGAGGCATTGGTCCGCAAGCGAAGCGCCAGCGCG
>NZ_JBUDZG010000039.1:0-30102 GCF_054950075.1 Acidovorax sp. Q11
CGAAGTCTTTCCTCGTTTTCCCGACTTAGCTGCGATCAGCTGAGCCTTGAATTCTAGCACAGTTTTTTAAGAACTGTCAAACTTTTTGCTTTTCTTTCGAAGCCATCAGCACCTGCCAACAACCCGCCTCACTCAGCGAAGCCTTGTATTCTATACCGAGTTTTTAAACACCCAGACAACAAAACAAAACTTTTCTTCAGCCCCCTCTATCGCCAGCAGCGCAGCCCCAAAGAGCACCACCACCAGCCACCGAACACAACCCCCAAGCAATCAGATCATCCGGGGAAAGTGCTTCAAAAGCGAAGCCCTCGACTATAGCACGGGTTGAGGGAGTTCTGCCAAGAATTCTGAAAACTCTTGGCAACCTATCAAACCCGCCACTTCTCCAGCAGCTTTTCCGGGCCCAGGCTGTCGTAGCCTTCAAACGGCTGATGAATCCAGGGATTCGTCGGCAGGAACTCCACGGAGTAGTCGGGAGTGAACGTTGACAGCCCCTTGGTCCAGATCACTGCACTGCGCAGCTCCGTGATTGGTGCGTAGCTCGTCTTGAGCATGTCAATGACTGCATGCAGAGTGTGCCCAGAGTCCGCCAAGTCATCCACCAGCAACACTTTGCCTGCAATCTCACCCTTGGGGGTTGTGATAAAGCGCGCAATGTCGAGGTGCCCCTGCACGGTACCAGCCTCGGCCCGATAGGAGCTGGTGGACATGATGGCCAGCGGTTTGTCGAAAATGCGGCTCAGGATGTCACCGGGACGCAGACCACCACGGGCCAGGCACAGAATCGTATCGAACGCCCACCCGGACTGATGCACCTTGAGCGCCAGCTTCTCGATGAGACTGTGGTACTCGTCGTAACTGACATAGAGGTGTTTTCCGTCTTCGGTCAACATGGAATGGCTCCTGAATAGGTGGTGGCTGCTAAGACAACAGAGACAAGGTAACCCCGAAGGTCAACCCGCGACATAGGGGTGACGCATCATGATCGTGTGGTCCCGATCAGGGCTGGTCGAGATCATGTCAATGGGAACACCCGTGACTTGCTCGATACGCTCCAGATAACGACGAGCGCTTTCTGGCAGCTTTGCGTAGTCGGTCACCCCCACAGTGGACTCACTCCAGCCTGGCAGCGTTTCATAGATGGGAGTGCAGCGGGCAATGTCATCCGCACCCATAGGCAGCAAGTCGATGCGTTCGCCATCCAGCTCGTAGCCAGTACACAACAGCAGCTCGGTCAATCCATCGAGCACATCCAGCTTCGTGATACACAGGCCCGAGAGGCCGTTGACCTGCGCACTGCGCTTCAACAGCGCGGCATCGAACCAGCCGCAACGGCGGCTACGGCCTGTGGTCACACCTTTTTCAGCACCCACCGTGCTCATGTGGTAACCAGGGGTTCCAGGGACTTCCCAATCCAGCTCCGTCGGGAAAGGACCGCCACCCACCCGTGTGCAGTAAGCCTTGGTGATGCCCAAGATGTAATGCAGCATGCCAGGCCCCACGCCAGAACCCGCAGCCGCATTCCCCGCCACGCAGTTGCTCGACGTGACATAGGGATACGTGCCATGGTCCACATCAAGCAACGTGCCTTGTGCACCTTCAAACAGGAGATTGGCACCCGCCTGGTTGGCTTCATTCAACTCGCGCGACACATCCGCCATCATGGGCTTGAGCAACTCGGCATGGCGCATGGCTTCGGCATACACCACATCAAACTGCACCTTGCCATCCTGGATGTAAGGCTTGAGCGCATCGCCAAAAACGAACTTGGCGGAGCCCAGATAGGTGGTGAGCACGTGGTTGTGCAGGTCCAGCAGTTCACGCAGCTTGGATGCAAAACGCTCGGGGTACTTCAAGTCCTGCACACGCAGGGCGCGGCGGGCGATCTTGTCTTCATAGGCAGGGCCAATGCCACGGCCGGTGGTACCGATTTTTTCGGTACCACCCTGCTCTCGCGCAGCCTCGCGGGCGACATCGATCGCGGCATGGAAAGGCAGGATCAACGGGCAAGCTTCACTGATGCGCAGACGCGAGCGGACCTCCACACCGGCTTTTTCCAGCCCCTCGATTTCTTCGAACAACTTCGCTGCCGACAGAACCACACCGTTGCCGATGTAGCACTTGACCCCGGGGCGCATGATGCCGCTCGGGATCAAATGCAGGGCGGTCTTCACGCCATTGATCACCAGCGTGTGGCCTGCGTTGTGCCCCCCTTGAAAACGTACAACACCTTGTGCGCTTTCCGTCAGCCAATCGACCAGCTTGCCCTTGCCTTCGTCGCCCCACTGGGTACCGACCACCACTACGTTGCGACCTTTGGTTGCTTTCATCTCAAACCCAATTCAAATGACAATTGCTCAAACAGCCTGCACGACCCAGCGGCCCGCGACCTGCACCAGTTCACGGTCGCAGTGGAACTCATCCACTTCGCTCCCGTGGCCCGGCAAAACACAAACGACCGTCTCCCCTGCGGAGCGCAGGTCGGAGATCGCAGCATGCACATCCGCCCCCTCGCCCCAGGGGGCCCGGATGGCAGCCTTCAATGCACGGGGAGGCACCACACCCACCACCTGCTTGATGTCCAAACTGAATCCAGCGGCAGGCCGATTGCGCCCAAACACCGCGCCCACTTCGTCGTAGCGGCCGCCACGGACCAGCGCGTCACTGGCACCACGGGCATAAATCGCAAACCGAGCGCCGCTGTAGTACGCATAGCCACGCAGGTCCGCCAGATCAAAGGTCACCGTTGCCCCCTCCAATCGTGATGCCAACCACTTCAAATTTGATAGCACCTCTGGCACACCAGATACGCGGTGAAGGGCTTTTTCGGCTTCAACCAACACGGAGGAATCGCCGTAGAGCTGAAGCAAGGCCAAAAGGCCTTCCCGGGACTCGACCGGGAAATCACGGGTCAGCGCTCTCAGCTCCTGGGCATCCTTCGCAGCCAACGCAGCATGGATCGCGCTCAGCAACTGCGGGCCCACCGCGACGCCTACAAGGAGGTTGCGGACGATGCGAACATCTGCCAAGTCAACCATGGTGTCACGGACTTCGGCGATCCGCAGACATTCACGGGCCAGTTGCAAAGCCTCCAGATCGGCCTCCACTCCAGCATGGCCGTAAATTTCGGCACCAAACTGCAGTGGCTCACGGGTGGCATGGGGGCGATCAGGACGCGTATGCAGCACGGGCCCGCAGTAACACAGGCGTGTTACCCCTTTGCGATTGAGCAGGTGGGCATCGATGCGGGCGACCTGGGGCGTGGTATCCGCCCGCAGCCCCATGGAACGACCGGAGAGTTGATCGACGAGCTTGAAAGTCTGGAGGTCCAGCGCTTCGCCCGTGCCCGTCAAGAGCGACTCAAGGTGCTCCATCAGCGGCGGCATGACCAACTCATAGCCATAACAACGGGCTGTATCAAGCAGCCCGCGACGCAATTCTTCGATGTGCCGCGCTTCAGACGGCAAGACATCGGCAATGTGATCCGGAAGGACCCAAGCAGACATGGAGAAAAGGGGAGGCTGTTAAAACCGTGATTCTACCGGCACCCGCCAGGGGCACCCAAAGAATCTCTAGCGACGCCTGATGACAACCGTTAGAGCCAGAGCATCAACAGGCCTGCAATGATGGCCAGAAACGCGAAAAAACGTACCTGGCCATCTTGCAGCTGGGCAATCTGCTGGACTGTGCGCTTCCAGCTTTGTGGTGAGAAGAAGGGCAGCAAGCCTTCAATAAGCAGGACCAGCGCCAACGCAGTCCACAGGCTATCCCAGGTCACACCCACCACTCAGCGCCTAGGCGTATTACTTGCGAGGAGCAGCCTGGGACGCAGCAGGCACACCGCCACGGAAGACCTTGAAAAAATCAGACGAAGAGGGGTCCAGCACCATGACATCGCTCTTCTTGCTGAAACTGGCTTTGTAGGCATCCAGGCTCCGGTAGAACTGCGCGAACTGCGGGTCACGGCCAAAAGCGTCTGCGTAAATGCGCGCCGCCTCGGCATCCCCTTCACCCTTCACCTTCTGGGCATCCCGGTATGCATTGGCGATAGCGATCTCGCGCTGGCGATCCGCGTCGGCACGGATTTTTTCACCCTCGGCCGCACCGGTGGAGCGCAGTTCATTGGCCACACGCTTGCGTTCCGCTTCCATGCGCCGGTACACGGATTCCGTGATCGCCTCTACATAGTCCACGCGGGTGATACGAACATCCACCACGTCCACGCCCCAGGGCTTTGCACCACGGACCGTGTCGAGCACTTCGCGCTTCACATCCGCCATCAAGGCTTCCCGTTTGACGGAAAGGAGCTCCTTGACCGTGCGCTTGTTGATCTCTTCCTGGAAGGCATTGCGCACCACCCGGTTGAGTTGCATGGCGCCAGCACTCTCATCGAGCCCCACATTGCGGATGTACTCCGTAGGCTCGGAAATGCGCCAGCGCACGTACCAGTCGATCACCACCCGTTGCTTCTCAGCGGTGAGCATGGGCTCAGTGTCTGTGCTGTCCAAGGTCAGGAGACGCTTGTCGATGTACGTCACGTTCTGAAACGGTGGCGGTAGCTTGAAATTGAGGCCAGGCTCAGTGATCACTTCCTTGATCTGCCCCAGCGCATAGAGCACCCCGAACTGACGCTGATCCACCACAAAAAGCATCGAACTCATGAGAGCAAGCACCACCAAAATAGTGGATGCAATAAATCCAACTCTGTTCACGAACGGCTCCTAGCGAGATTCACGGTCACGGGTGCGATTGGAATCACGCGCCCGGGGATCATTGGAAAAATTGGCCGCCGGTGCAGCAGGCGCCGCAGCGGGAGCCGCACTGGTTGCCGGGGCATCCACAGCCCCCACACCACCACTCGCCACGCTCTGCATGATCTTGTCGAGCGGCAGGTACAACAGGTTGGAACCTTGGCGAGACTCCACCAGAACCTTGGTCACACTGCCATAGATCTGCTGCATGGTGTCCAGGTACATGCGATCGCGCGTGACCTGGGGCGCCTTCTGATACTCGGCCAGCACCGACGAGAAGCGCTGGGCATCACCTTGCGCCTGGGCCACGATGCGTGCCTTGTAGGCTGCAGCTTCTTCATTCAGGCGCGAGGCAGACCCCACCGCGCGCGGCACCACGTCATTGGCGTAGGCCTGCGCTTCATTCTTGGCGCGCTCACGCTCCTGGCCTGCTTTCAGCACATCATCGAACGATGCCTGAACCTGCTCTGGCGGACGCACCCCTCCCTGCTGCAGGTTGATACCCACAACCTCGACGCCCACCTTGTAGCGGTCCAGAATCGTCTGCATCAGCGTGCGAACGCGGGGAGCAATCTGGTCGCGCTCTTCGGCCAAAGCCGTGTCCATGCGCATCTTGCCCACCACCTCCCGCACAGCGGTTTCGGCGGCCTGAACCACGGCGTCCGACGGGTTCTTGCTTTCGAACAGCCAAGCGCGTGCGTCGCTCAGGCGATATTGCACGGCGAACTTGATTTCGACGATGTTCTCATCTTCAGTGAGCATGGCCGACTCCCGCAGGCCCGTGCTCTTGATGACAGTGTCGCGGCCCACATCAGCGGAGCGAATCTGGGTCACAAAAACCAGCTCATGGCGCTCAATGGGGTAGGGCAAGCGCCAGTTGAAACCCGCACCCACGGTACTCTTGTACTTGCCAAACTGGGTGATGACGGCCTGCTGGCCTTCCTGGACGATAAAGAAGCCTGTGCCCATCCAGATCACAAACACAATGCCCGCAATCAGGCCGACACCGACCCCGGCACTCTTCATGTCTGGCTGAAAGCCGCCCCCCGAACCGCCACCATTGCCAGGCCCGCGCGATCCGCCGTTCTTACCACCAAACAGGCCACCCAACTTGCGGTTCAGGTCGCGCCAGAGTTCATCCAGATCCGGAGGCTGCTGGCCGCTGCCAGGGCGCTGGTCGCCCCCGCGGGGACCATTCTGCGGCGAGCCCCCCTGCCGATCGTCAGGGCGCCCCCCCTCTTCCGATTTGTCCTCACCACGACCCCAGCGGGGATCATTCAGATTGAACATGCCCCGAATACGTTCTGGCAGCGAAGCCCAGCGTAGGGTGCGGTTTTGGAAATTCATGCGCAAAGTCTCTGGTTCTCGGATGGGGTCAATCGATCCGTCATTGTGCCCAATCAAGGCATGGCATCTGGCAATTCAACGGCATCACCTGGGGTCATGTCCAACTGTGTGGCCAGCACCCTGGCAGCGAGCGCATGGCGCAAATGGTCAAGCCCCTCGCCCGAACGGGCACTCACAAACAGCCGGGGCAGCAGATGCCCCGCGACCTCGTACTGGTCCTGCAACTCCGGCGGGCGCCGCTCATCAGCCAGCGCATCCAGCTTGTTGAACACCAGGATCTGCGGAATATCAGCAGCACCGATCTCCTGCAGAACACGTTCAACCTGTGCCATCTGTTCAGGAAAATCGGCATTGGATGCATCCACCACATGCAGCAGCAAGTCCGCGTCAATCGCCTCTTGCAGCGTGGCCTGGAAGGCATCCACCAGCCCGTGCGGGAGGTCCCGGATAAAACCCACCGTATCGGACAACGAAACTGATCTGCCCGCATCAGCCAGGTACAGCTGGCGGGTTGTGGTGTCGAGTGTCGCAAACAGCTGGTCAGCCGCATAGGCACGGGCCTTGACCAAGGCATTGAAGAGCGTGGATTTGCCTGCGTTGGTGTAGCCGACCAGCGAGATGTTGAAGGTATCGCGCCGCTCACGCTGCCTGCGTTGTGTGGACCGCTGGCGCTTGACCTTGACCAGACGCTCGCGCGTACGCTTGATGGCATCGCCGATCATGCGGCGATCCAGTTCGATCTGCTTCTCGCCAGGCCCACCACGGGCACCAATTCCGCCGGTTTGACGCTCCAGATGCGACCAACGACGGACAAGGCGGGTGCTCACATACTGAAGTTTGGCAAGCTCAACCTGCAGCTTCCCCTCGTGGCTGCGCGCGCGCTGGGCAAAAATTTCGAGGATGAGCAGCGTGCGGTCGTTGACCGGCAACTCGATGTGCCGTTCCAGATTGCGCTGCTGGGCAGGGCTCAAGGACTGATCAAACAGCACCTCCACAGCACCATGCATCTGGGCCAACGTACGAATCTCATCGGCCTTTCCGCTGCCCACAAACAGCGCCGCATCCGGTGCCTTGCGCTTGCAGGTAATGCGGGCCACAGGCTGCATGCCAGCAGTCTGTGCCAGCAGACCCAGCTCCTCCAGCTCACCGTCGAAGTGGGGCAGACCAAAGTCCACCCCCACCAACAATACCGGAGCGGTGCCTGCCTGAAGGGGCGTAGCCGAACTCAAAGCGGGCCGCCCTTTTGTACCACCTGACTCAAAAACGAAAACCGGCTAGCAAGCGGCAACCAATCAAGGGTTGCTGCTGT
This sequence comes from Acidovorax sp. Q11, assembly GCF_054950075.1. Taxonomy (NCBI): domain Bacteria; kingdom Pseudomonadati; phylum Pseudomonadota; class Betaproteobacteria; order Burkholderiales; family Comamonadaceae; genus Acidovorax; species Acidovorax sp. Q11. The sequence goes on from NZ_JBUDZG010000039.1 coordinate 7,408, forward strand.
CAGCATCAGGCGTTTCTGCGGTGGAAAAATTGACTGCGCGACCCGGGACAATGGTCGAAATCGCATGTTTGTAGACCATCTGGGTGACCGTGTTGCGAAGCAACACCACGTACTGGTCAAACGACTCGATCTGCCCCTGCAGCTTGATGCCATTCACCAAATAGATGGAAACTGGCACATGCTCCCGACGCAGGGCGTTAAGGAAGGGATCTTGCAAAAGCTGGCCTTTATTGCTCACGATATTCTCCGTGTTCAAAAATGTTGTTGTAAACCGGCACCTTACCACAGCCAGAGCCCCGCCCCGCCAGGTTCAGGCATGGCCCTTCTTCACTCGCGACTTTGTTTTAACCCTCGTCCTTGTCGGCAAACGGGTTGTGCGAGGTCTTCATCTCGATTCGGAGCGGCGTGCCCACCAAGTCAAACTCCTTGCGGAAGCGACCTTCCAGAAAGCGCTTGTAGGCATCCGTCACGTGTTCCAGCGAATTCCCGTGAATCACGATCACCGGGGGGTTCATGCCCCCCTGGTGCGCGTAGCGCATCTTGGGGCGGAACATGCCAGCCCGTTTCGGGCTCTGGAACTGCACGGCCTCCAGGAGCAAGCGGGTGAGCACCGGCGTGGACATCTTGCAGGTGGCCGCCCGATGGGCCTGGGCGATGGACGTCCAGAGGGGTCCAAGGCCCTGGCGCTTCTTGGCCGAAATGAAATGCAGTGAAGCGAACTTCAAGAACGTCAATCGCGTCTCGATGGAGCGCTCCAGCTGCTGGCGCTGGTAGTCATCCACCGCATCCCACTTGTTCACCGCCAGCACCACGGCACGGCCACTTTCCAGGATATAGCCCGCGATGTGCGCGTCCTGGTCCGTGACCCCTTGCGTGGCATCCAGCAGCAGCAGCACCACGTTCGCTGATTCGATCGCCTGCAGCGTTTTGACCACCGAGAACTTCTCGATCGCCTCGAACACCTTGCCTTTGCGCCGCAAGCCAGCGGTGTCCACCAGCTCGAACCGCTGGCCATTGCGCTCGAAGGGCACCGTGATTGCGTCGCGGGTGGTCCCCGGCATGTCAAATGCCACCAGCCGCTCCTCGCCCAGCCAGGTGTTGATCAGCGTGGACTTGCCCACGTTGGGGCGGCCCGCCACGGCCAGTTTGATGACGCCCTTGTCGGCCGCAGCCTCCGCCTCGTCGGGATCGGGCAATTGCAGAGGTGCCAGCGCCAGATCGACCAAGCCACGGATACCTTGCCCGTGTGCTGCCGACACGGGATAGACCTCGCCCAGCCCCAGCTCATAGAACTCGGCCAGCTGCACGCCCTGCACCATGCCTTCGGCCTTGTTGGCCACCAGCACACAGGGTTTGCTCAGGCGGCGCAGGTAGTTGGCAATGTCATGGTCTTGCGCCGACAGGCCCGCGCGGGCATCGACCACAAATACCACCACATCGGCCTCGGCCACCGCCTGCTGGGTCTGCTTGGCCATCTCGCGATAGATACCGCTCGAAGCGTCGGGCTCGAAGCCCCCCGTGTCGATGACGATGTACTCGTGCTTGCCCTGCTTGCCATTGCCGTAATGCCGGTCACGCGTGAGCCCAGCGAAGTCCGCCACGATGGCGTCGCGGGACTTGGTCAGGCGGTTGAAAAGCGTGGATTTGCCGACATTCGGACGCCCCACGAGGGCGATAACTGGCTTCATTGAATACAACCGATCAATCTGGACGGAATCCGTAAATACTGCCGTTGCGGGTCACAACCACCAAGGTGTCTGCAGCCACGGCAGGTGCTGCCGCAATGCCAGACCCGTCCGTGGCAATGCGGTTGAGGGGGGCGCCGTCCGTACGGGACAACAAGTGAATCAACCCGGTGTCGTCACCGATCACCACAGAGCGCCCCAGCAACAGCGGCGCTGTCAGCTTGCGGTGCTTGAGCCGATCAATCCCCCACAGGCGCGAGCCATCACTGCGGCGCCAGGCGACCACCGTGCCATTGCTTTCGACACCAAACAGCGCATCCGCGTCGCCATGGACACCTTCAGCGCCACTGGCTTGCTGCGTCCAGGCTACAGAGCCCCGGGCCGTGTTCACACAACCCACCGCAGCCTGGAACGAGCGCGCGCACACGCTGTCGCCTACCTTGCTGATGCGCCCGACCAACTCGACCAGGCGCTCCACATCGTTCGTGCCCCGTGCACTGGCCAAAGGCGCCTCCCAGCGCGCGCTGCCATTGTCAGGGTTCAGGCCCACCAGGCGGCCCGACAGGCCAACCACCAGGGTGTCCCCCACGGCGAGCAGAACGCCAGCCTGGCGCAGCACGAGAGGCTCACCAGGTCGCTGCTGCGCCCACAGGCGCCGCCCTGTGGTAGCGTCGTAGGCAGAGACCGAACGGTCTGCCGACAAAACAAATACGCGCCCGCCAGCCACCAGAGGTGGCGTAAAGACCTGGGCAGCCAGTGTTTCGCGCCAGCGCTCGCGGCCAGCCTCCAGCACGATCAGTGCGTTGCTGCGCGAGACCACGGCAGCCGATTTGCCATCGCTGCCCACAGCCGCTGACAGCGGCTCGCCCAGCGCCGTGCGCCAGACATCCCCACCGGTACGGGCATCAATGGCTGCGACCACCCCGTCGGAGGAAGCCACGGTGACCACATTGCCCAGGGTGTGTACATCCAGGGGCAGGCCAGCAACGTTGCCCACGCGTGCCGTCCAGGCCTGCCGGACCCCCAGGACAGCGACATTGGCGCCGAGGTCGGCAGGTGCAGGCTTTGCGCTGCCACCACCGCTCCACAACGAGCAGCCCGCCAGCGACGCAGCCAACACCACCAACGCGGTGCCACGCAGGAAAGAAGAGCGGCCAGACACCGCATGTGGAGTCAATGTCATGTGTTTACTTGGTTTCTACGGAAGATGCGGCAGCCGCCACGGTCGCAGCCTTCGGCGACACACCCAGCGCGTTCAGCTTGATCTCCACCAGGCGGCGGTATTCAACGCTTTCTTCGAAGCCCTTGTAGGCCTTGGTGTACTCCGCAATGGCCTCCTGGCGCTTGTCCTGCAGAAGCAGCACATCGCCCTTGCGGTCTGCTGCGACCGACGCGAACTCGGGCGGGAAGCTGCCCGACACCTGCTTGAGTGCCTCGTCATAGTTCTTCTGGTCCATCAGCACGCTGGCCAGGCGCAATTTAGCCAACGCCTTGAGACCATCATCCGACGACTGCTCGGCCACCCAGCCCAGCGCATCCTTGGCCGCGTCGGCGTTGCCGGTGTCCTGCATGGCCTTGGCGAAGGTCAGCCCAGCCTGGCCCGCCTGGGTGGTGCTACCGTACTTGGACTTGAGGTCGCCAAAAGCCTGTTCCAGGCGCGTCTTGTCGCCTGATCGGGCAGCCACATCCACGGCATCGAAGAGCGCCGCCGCCTGGGTGGCCTGGCGGTTCTGCCAATACTGGTAACCGTTCCACGCGGCCGCACTGCCTGCCACCACCAGCACCACCGAGCTGATCAGCGTGCCCCAGGTGTTCCAAAAATGCTTGAGCTGGTCAAGCTGCTCTTGTTCTTCAAGATCGAGATGATTGGCCATAAAAAATCAGCGGTTCTGTATTCGGATTAAGCGACGGATTGTAGGGTGGCGGCCCATTGCGCCACATCGGCCAGGGCGTGCTCGGCCTGTGCACCGCTGCCGTCACGCAAGGCCTTGACGGTGACCTGGCCGCGTGCCAGTTCGTCCTCGCCAAAGATCAGCGCATGGCGCGCACCGCTGGCGTCGGCCTTCTTGAACTGTGACTTCATGCTGCCCGCACCTTCGGCACCGCCAGCGTGCTGCACCACGTTCAACCCCGCGGTGCGCAGTGCCTCCAGCGCGACGATGACGGGAGGCAGCGGCGTGCCAGGCGGCACGATGGCATAGACATCCGCCGCAGCCGATGGCATGGGCAGGTCCAGCTCATCGGCCAGCAGCAACAGGCGCTCGATGCCTAGGCCAAAGCCCACGGCAGGCGCACTCTTGCCGCCCAGCTGTTCGATCAGGCCATCGTAGCGGCCACCGCCACACACCGTGCCTTGCGAACCGAGCTGGTCGGTCACCCACTCGAACACGGTCAGGTTGTAGTAGTCCATGCCGCGCACCAGGCGCGGGTTCACACGGTATTCCAGGCCCACGGCCTCCAGCGCGGCACGCACGGCGTCAAAGTGGGCACGCGATGCGTCGCCCAGAAAGTCCATGAGCTTCGGCGCGGCCTCGATGAGGGTCTGCATCGCCGGGTTCTTGCTGTCCAGGATGCGCAGCGGGTTGCTGTGCAGGCGGCGACGGGCTTCTTCGTCCAGCTGGTCCTGGTGCTGCTCGAAGTAGCGGATCAGGGCTTCGCGGTGCTCGCGGCGCTCGGCAGGTTGGCCCAGGCTGTTGATTTCGAGCCGCACATGCTGGCCTTCCACCAAACCCAGTTCGCGCCACAGCGCGCGGGCGACCAGGATGATTTCTGCATCCACATCCGGCCCACCAAAGCCCAGCGCTTCCACATCCAGCTGGTTGAACTGGCGGTAACGGCCTTTTTGCGGGCGCTCATGGCGGAACATGGGGCCCTGCGTCCACACGCGCAGCGGGCCGTTGTAGAGCGCGTTGTGCTCGACCATGGCGCGCACGATGCCCGCCGTGGCCTCGGGGCGCAGGGTGAGCTTGTCGCCGTTCATCGAGTCGGTGAAGGAGTACATCTCCTTTTCGACGATGTCCGTTACCTCGCCCAGCCCGCGCACAAACAGCGCTGTGGGCTCAACGATGGGTGTCAGCAGGTACTGGTAGCCATAGCGGGCAAGCACCTTGCGCACCCCGGCCTCGAACCACTGCCAGCGTGCCGACGTCGGCAGCTTCTCGGTGCGCGGCACCGAGGCGGGCAGGATATCGTTCATGCCTTTGACGGCGCTCAGCTTCTGCACTTTGCTCACTGCGGTATTTTCCTGGTACTTTTTTGATGAAAAATCAGGCCCCACCGCCTGATAGATATACGTTGATAACTACTATTTTTATAGCACTCAATGGCGCCCGTAGCGGCGCTCGACATACTGCTCGACGAGGGCATGGAACTCTTCGGCAATGCGCTCACCGCGCAGCGTCAGGGCCTTTTCGCCATCGATGAACACCGGTGCGGCCGGGGCCTCGCCCGTGCCGGGCAGGCTGATGCCGATGTCGGCATGTTTGCTCTCGCCGGGGCCGTTGACGATGCAACCCATCACGGCCACCTTCATGCCCTCCACCCCCGGATAACGCACGCGCCACACGGGCATTTGTGCGCGCAGGTAGTCGTCGATCTGCTTGGCCAGTTCCTGGAACGTGGTGCTGGTGGTGCGGCCACAGCCCGGGCAGGCCGTAACGCTGGGCACGAACACCCGCAGGCCCAGCGATTGCAGGATCTCGGACGCAACCACCACCTCCTGAGTGCGTGCCTCACCGGGCTGGGGCGTGAGCGACACGCGGATGGTGTCGCCAATGCCTTCCTGCAGCAGGATACCCAGCGCCGTGCTGGACGCCACCGTGCCCTTGGTGCCCATGCCCGCTTCGGTCAGGCCCAGGTGCAGCGCGTAGTCGCAGCGGCGGGCCAGTTCGCGGTAAACGGCGATCAGGTCCTGCACGCCACTGACCTTGCACGACAGGATGATCTGGTCACCGTTCAGACCCATGGATTCAGCCAGCCGGGCCGACTCGATGGCCGACGTGATCAGCGCCTCGTACATCACCTGGCGCGCCTCCCAAGGCTGCGCGCGCTGGCTGTTGGCATCCATCAAGCTGGCGAGCAGCTCCTGGTCCAGGCTGCCCCAGTTCACACCAATGCGCACGGCCTTGTCCCAGCGCATGGCGGCCTCGATCATTTGGCCGAACTGTTTGTCCTTCTTGTCGCCCTTGCCCACGTTGCCCGGGTTGATCCGGTACTTGGAGAGCGCCTGCGCACAGTCGGGGAACTCCGTCAGAAGACGGTGTCCGTTGTAGTGGAAGTCCCCCACCAGCGGCACGCTCTCGCCCATACGGTCCAGCTGTTCGCGGATGTAGGGCACGGCGGCGGCGGCCTCGGGGGTGTTGACCGTGATGCGGACAAATTCAGATCCGGCCTGAGCCAGCTCCTTGACCTGGATTGCGGTGCCGATGGCATCCACCGTGTCCGTATTGGTCATGGACTGGACGCGCACCGGCGCATCGCCGCCCACGGTCACGATCCGCGAGCCCCAGGTCACTTTTGCCTGGCGCGAACGGCGGGGCAAGGGGGCAGCGACCGCCACAGGGCCAAAATCACGCAAAGGGTTCTGCACGCTACTTCACCTCAAAACGAGCGACGTTATCGCGCGACACGGCGGCCAGGTCGAACGGCTTGCCACGCACCGTCACCTCCGTCGCGTCGGCACGCCCCACGACCACCGCCAGCGGGGGCTGTGCCGATACCGACACGGACTCCCCTGCAGCCAGGTTGCGCTGCAAGGCCAGAGCGCCTGTGGCGTCTTTCACCTGAACCCAGGATTCACTGCGTGCGCGCAACACCAGCGTGCCCGCCGGTGCGTCGGCCGCGGGCGCAGGGGCACTCGCCCCCACGACCGGCGCAGACGCAGCCGCTGGGGCGGTAGCGGTCGCGGGCGCTGCAGTGACCGCTGCGGACAATGCCGGGGCCGCCACCAAGGTCGGTGCGGGTGCGGTTGCAGCAGGCGCGGGGGCGGGCTCCGAAGGCCGCTCAGCCGCAGGCGCATCCGCGGCCCCGGTCGGCACAGCATCTGGGGCCGAAGAAAGCACAGGAGCAGACGCTGAACTGGAGGCCGCGCGGTCTTCGCCCCGAGGGAAGAAGTACAGGGCCAGAGCCCCCACCAGCAAGGCCAGCACCACGAACCCCACTGACCGCGAAGCGGACCCGTTCCCGGAGAACGACGAAGAGGACACCGTGGATTTGCCCACGCTGCCCTTGACCGGGGCATTGATTCCGGCGCTGTCTGCCGCCAGGCTGGGACTCGGGCTTTGTGGCAACAAGGCCAGAATGGGCGCCGGGTCCACCTTGAGCACGCGGCACACGCTGGAGGCCAGGGCCCGCACGAACACGGTATCGGGCAGCACCGTAAAGTTGTCGGCCTCCAGGGCCTCCAGCTTGTTGACCGGCACTTTCAGCGCAACGGCCAGGGCTGCAATGTGCATTCCAGATGCCTGGCGGGCCTCCCTCAGCAAACCACCCGCCGTCAACCCACCACTCTCCACAACCTCACTCATTGAAAGCCCCGCGTTCGTAAGCACCCAACTCCCGTGAATCCGGGAACCGCTTGCGCAACTGGCCTGCCAGTTGCCGCATTGCCACGGAGTCGCCCAAAGCGCGCTCCACCTTTATGCCCAGCCACAGCGATTCGGCGTTGGCAAGCTCGCTGTTGTTGAGGCGCCGGATATAAAACTGCGCCCGTGTCAGCTCGTTGCGCCGCAGCAGCAAGGAGGACAGCTGGTATGCCACCACCGGGTTGGCAGCATCCATCTCATAGGCCTTCAGAAACGACTGTTCCGCCTCGGCAAGCTGGCCCGCCCGGGACTGGCACAGACCGCGCGCCATCAGTGTCTTGCCACGCGCCATGTAGGTCGGGTTGGCAATCGCGCGACCAAAATACTGGTCCGCGTCCGCATACTTCTGCTGCTGGCACAACAGCCAGCCGTAGTTGTGCAACAGGTTGGCATCGTTGCCCCGCAGCGCCAGGGCACGGCGGAAGCTGTCGTCTGCCTGCGCCAAGTCGTTCAAGCGCATGAAGATCAGGCCGCGCAGGTTGAACGCATCGGAATAGGACGGGTCTGCGGCAATGGCCTGCTTGACCTCATCCAAGGCCACCGCTGTCTGGCCCATCTCAAAGTAATTGGCTGCAAGTTCCAGCCGGATGCGGGCACGGCGCCGGGATTCAGGCTCATCGGAGGGCGTCACCATATCCGCCTCTGATTCACGCAAGGCCGCCGCGTTGTTGGCCGCACACCCCTGGAGTGCCGCGATGCAAATCAATGCACTGCATGCCGTGAGTGTCCAGCGGCCAAAATGCTGCCAGCGTCCAACCAATCCCGCCATGTAGAGCCTCCTTGAAGTTTGCCGATCGCCTGCTGATCAAGTCACCGGTTTGAGCACGATTGTGCGCTGCTTTGCCATGCGCTCCGCAGCGCGGGTGCGGTCCTTGACATCGCCCGCCAATTGCCCGCAGGCCGCGTCGATGTCATCGCCCCGGGTCTTGCGCACCGTCGTGACAATACCGGCGTCGCTCAGGACCTTGGAAAAGGCAAGAACCTGATTCTGCGCCGACCGCAAGAGCCCTGACGCGGGAAACGGATTGAAAGGAATCAGATTGAATTTGCAACGCACCCCGGAGCGCTTGACCAGCTCGATGAGCTGCTGCGCATGCTCCAGCTGGTCATTCACGCCGTCCAGCATGCAGTATTCAAAGGTAATGAAGTCGCGAGGCGCATGGGCGAGATAACGGCCACAGGCCTCCAGCAACTCCTGGATCGGGTACTTGCGATTGAGTGGCACCAGGTTGTCGCGCAAGGGATCGTTCGGTGCATGCAAGGACACCGCCAGAGCCACAGGGCAGTCCTGCGAGAGCCGGTCCATCATGGGCACAACACCCGAGGTGGACACCGTCACCCGGCGGCGCGACAGGCCGTAGCCATGGTCGTCCAGCATCACACGCAGAGCGGGCACCAAAGCAGCGTAGTTTTGCAGCGGCTCGCCCATGCCCATCATGACCACGTTGGAGATCACGCGGTCTTCGGTATTGAAGCGCTTGCGCAGGGAGTGCTCGGCAAACCACAGCTGGGCCAGGATCTCGCCCGTGGTCAGGTTGCGGCTGAAGCCTTGGTGCCCCGTAGAGCAAAAGCGGCAGCCCACGGCACAACCGGCTTGTGACGACACGCAGAGCGTGCCCCGGTCATCCTCGGGGATGAACACGGCCTCGACTGCATTGCCGTCCCCCACGTCAAACAGCCACTTCACCGTGCCGTCTGAAGATACATGTTCGGAGACAACAGGCAGGGCCTCAACCTTGGCACACCCCTTGAGCTTGTCGCGCAGGGCTTTGGCCAGATCGCTCATGGCGTCGAAGTTGCTCGCGCCACGCTGGTGGATCCAGCGGAACAGCTGGGTCGCACGAAAACGTTTCTCGCCCAGCTGCTCACAAAAGGCTGCGAGGCCGTCGAGGTCAAATTCCAGCAGGTTGGTGGTCATTGCGCCGCCCTCCCGGAGGGCCGGGCGCAACCGTCCCCATGGCGCAGACATCCCACGGTTGCGGGAACAGGCATGGGGATCACCATATCAACGCGAGTAGATGTTCAGGCCGGGGAAGAAGAAAGCCACTTCCACAGCAGCCGTTTCGGCAGCGTCCGAGCCATGCACGGCATTGGCGTCGATGCTGTCAGCGAAGTCAGCGCGAATGGTGCCGGCTTCTGCCTTCTTGGGGTCGGTGGCGCCCATCAGTTCGCGGTTCTTCAGAATCGCGTTTTCGCCTTCCAGGGCCTGGATCATCACGGGGCCGGAGATCATGAAGTCCACCAGGTCCTTGAAGAAAGGACGCTCTTTGTGCACGCCGTAGAACTGCTCGGCTTCCAGGCGCGACAGGTGCACCATGCGGGCAGCCACGACCTTGAGGCCAGCGGCTTCAAAACGGGCGTAGATCTGGCCGATGACGTTCTTGGCCACTGCGTCGGGCTTGATGATGGAGAGAGTGCGTTCGATAGCCATGTTGATTTTCCTGAATGAATAATGTTGCCGTGATTCGTTTGCCCACCGGACAAAGCCCTCGATTCTAACCGTGGAAGCCCGGCAGCAGATTAACGACCACCACCGCGCCGGGGGCCGCCACCGCCGGGTCGGCGTTTGTCCTGGCGGTGTCGAGAAAGGCTGTCCACCCCGATGTACCCCACCGAGGTTTTCATCGGATCGGGCTGGGCCGCACCGCGCTGGCGATCGCCACCCGCAGCATTGTTGCCACGCGCGCCCTGCCCTTGCCCGCCGCCGTCACGCCGAGGCTTCTGGCCACGCGGGCCCGCACCGCCGCCGCCCTGGGACATGTCCCGGCGGGGGCCATCCCCGCCCCGGGGGCCACCACGGCCTCGATTGCGCGCATTGCCATTGCCACCGCGTCCGCCAGCCGCCGGGCCCGCTTCTGCGCGGCCTTCGGCCGATTCAGCGCGCCCCGCACCCGCCGCCTGGACCAGCGCCCGGATATCGCTGTCGTCCAGCTCCAGCCAGGCCCCACGCTTGAGGCCACGGGGCAGCACCATGGCGCCGTAACGGATGCGGATGAGGCGGCTCACAGCATGCCCCACCGATTCCATCATGCGGCGCACTTCACGGTTGCGGCCTTCGGAGATGGTGACCCGGTACCAGCAGTTGGAACCCTCACCACCGCCGTCTTCGATGGAGCCAAACGACGCCATGCCGTCGTCCAGGCGCACGCCGTCCAGCAGCTTCTGCTTTTCTTCGTTACTGAGTGCACCCAGCACGCGGACCGCGTACTCACGCTCCAGGCCAAAACGGGGATGCATGAGCTTGTTGGCCAGTTCGCCCGAGCTGGTGAACAGCAGCAGCCCTTCGGTATTCAGATCCAGCCGCCCGACCGACTGCCACTTGCCCTGCATCAGCCGGGGCAGCTTGCGAAAAACCGTCGGCCGGTTCTGCGGGTCGTCATGGGTCACCACCTCGCCCACGGGCTTGTGGTACGCAATCACCCGCGCTGGCGGCGGGTCGATGCGATAGCGGATGGGCTTGCCGTTGACCTTGACCTGGTCGCCAAACTGGATGCGCTGGCCGATATGGGCCGGCTCATTGTTCACCGAGATGCGCCCTTCCAGGATGAGCTGCTCCATCTCCAGTCGCGAGCCCAGCCCTGCCTGGGCCAGCACCTTGTGCAGCTTGGGCGTTTCCACCTGGGGCAGCAGCACCCGCTTGGCGGGCGCCACATCTGCCGACGCGTCATCCTGGTCGAAACGGCCCGAGACCACATCCTCGAACTGGTAACCCTCAACCGCCGGGGCGGGCTTGCGCTTGTCGCGGCCAGCCCCCTCCGCACGGGGCGGGCGCCCTCTTTGGTCCGCAGGGGGTTGGCCCTTGCGCTCCCCACGCGGCGCAGAACCCTCGGCCCCGGGCGCTTGCGAACCGGCAGCTGCGGGCTCTACAGCCACCGCCAGCTCGGCACCGGTGGGCGCTTCGACCGGGCTCGGAGACTCGGCCAACACCTCCGCTGCAGGAGCAACCACAACCACCACAGAATCCGCTGCCACCGCGTCAGTCCCCTCTGCGGAAACCGGCACAGCCTTCTTGCGCGGTGCGCGCTTGACAGCAGGCTTCTTGGCAGCAGGAGCCACATCGGCAGCGTCAGCCTCGGGCGTTGCGCCCGGATTGTCGGGGGTCGAATCGTTCATCAAGTGTTTCCCTGGACACCGCCCGGGGTATCCGTATCCATATGGTCGCCACGGAGATCTGTCTCCGTGTCACTAAAAAAATCGTCCACCAGCGGTGGGCTCACGCTTTCCGCGATGACAGGGGCGGACTGCGGCTGCAGCTCCGCCGCAGGCGCCACATCCACCGCCTCGGGCTCGGGCCCTGGTTCTGACACCGGCTCCAACATCGGCTCCAGTTCCGGCACGATCACCCCCTGGGCCGCAGCAGCCATGGCCTCCAGCACATTCGCATTGCCGGTGGGGTCGTCCAAAACCGGCAACTGGTCCAGCGACTGCAGGCCCATGTCATCCAGAAACTGGCGGGTGGTTGCAAACAGAGCAGGACGCCCCACGGTTTCCCGGTGTCCGATGACCTCGACCCAGCCCCGATCTTCCAATTGCTTGATGATCAGACTGTTGACGGTCACGCCACGGATGTCCTCGATGTCGCCCCGCGTCACCGGCTGGCGATACGCAATGATGGCCAACGTTTCCATGGTGGCCCGCGTGTAGCGCGGGGGTTTTTCGGGGTGCAGCCGGTCGAGATACTCCCGCATCTCGGGGCGGCTCTGAAAACGCCAGCCCGTGGCCACCTGCACCAGCTCTACCCCGCGCTGCGCCCAGTCCTGCTGCAATTCCTGCAGCAGGAGTTTGAGCGTGTCAGACCCCAGCGCATCATTGAAAAGCACCCGCAGCTCGCGCACAGGCACAGGCTGCTGCGCGCAGATCAGCGCAGTTTCGAGGACCCTTTTGGCATCCACCGTGTTCATGGTTCAGCGATTCCTGGAAAAGTGCCACGCGTTGCAACGGGTGTCACATCAACAGCAGGGGGCAATCAAAATGGCGCGCAGTGCAAGGACGTTGGCACGGCGCAGGGGCCCGGCGGGATTCCGTCTTCGGGCAGGGGGCCGATCAGGCCATCAGGGCGCATTGTAGCCCAGGCCCCAGGAAGACAGTGCCTGCTGCATGTCCTCGGGTGCCTGCGCATGGAACTCCAGCGCCTTGCCCGTTACCGGGTGCACAAAGGCCAGGCGGTAGGCGTGCAGTGCCTGGCGCTGCATGGCCACCAAGGGCGCACCGCCATACAGGGTGTCGCCCACCAGCGGGTGCTTGAGCGATGCCATGTGGACCCGGATCTGGTGGGTCCGCCCTGTGTGCAAGGTGCACTGCACCCAGCAGCCCTGGTCGGTGCCTCCCAGCCACAACACGTCGGTGCGGGCAGTTTTGCCTGCATGCAGGGCCAGGTCCACCACGGCCATGCGCAACCGGTTGCGCGGGTCGCGCCCGATGGGGGCATCCACAGATCGGCTCTTGGGCCCTGTCCAGGCGCCGTGCGCCAGGGCAAGGTACTGGCGCTTGACCTTGCGCTCGGCGATCAATGCCACCAGCGCGTCCATGGTGGCGCGGTTCCGCGCCACCACCATGAGGCCGCTGGTGTCCTTGTCCAGCCGGTGCACGATGCCAGCACGGGGAACCAGCAGGGCTTTCTCATCGCGGGCCAGCAAGCCGTTGAGCAACGTGCCACTCCAGTTGCCTGGCGCCGGGTGCACAACCAAGCCTGCGGGTTTGTTCACGACCAGAAGGTGCTCGTCCTCATACACCACGTCAATGGCCATGGGCTCGGGGCGGAACGCCTGGCTTTGCAGCGTAGGCCGCATCTCCAGAACCAGCTGGTCGCCCGCCTTGACGCGGGTGGACGCCTTGAGGACAGGCTTGCCATTGAGGCTGACCAGCCCCTGCCCCAGCAACTGCTGCAGGTAGCTGCGGGAAAACTCAGGAACCAGATCGGCCAGCGCCTTGTCCAGCCGGGCGGCATGCTGCGGTGCTGCCACCAGCATGTGGCGCATTTCGCTGCTGGCCTCGACCAGCGCTTCCGACTCCTCGCCGAGCAAGTCATCGCCGACTTCAGCAGGCACGCCGGCCGCACCGCCATCGCCGCTGTGCGGCAGCCCGGCCACCATAGGGATCAACGCGCTGGCAGGTAGCGCGAGGGGTCCACCGGCTTGCCCTGTCGGCGGATTTCAAAGTGCAGCTTGACGCGGTCTGCGTCGGTGTTGCCCATCTCGGCAATCTTCTGGCCCTTGCGCACCGCCTGGTCTTCCTTGACCAGCAGCGACTGGTTGTGGGCATAGGCCGTGAGGAAGGTGTTGTTGTGCTTCAGGATCACCAGGTTGCCATAGCCGCGCAGGCCTGCGCCGGCGTAGACCACACGGCCGTCGGCGGCGGCCAGCACGGGTTCGCCCGCCTTGCCGGCAATATCGAAGCCCTTGTTGCGCGCCTCGTCAAAACCCGCAATCAGCGAGCCCGACGCGGGCCAGATGAAGGCGATGTCATCCTCTCCAGCAGGGGCAGCGGCTGGCGCTGGCGTCGCCGGGGCCACGGCCACCACGGTGCCGGGGGCCGCCGATGCCGGTGGCTTGGGAGTGCTGGCAGCCGACGCGGCCGGTGCAGGCGCCACGGTGGACGAGGTCACAGGCCGCGTCACCACACCGTTGTCAGATGCCACGGCCGTGGCTGCCACAGCGGCCGTGGGAGGCGCCACGCGCAGCACCTGCCCAACTTCGATGAGGTTGGCGTTATCGAGGTTGTTCCAGCGGGCGAGGTCTTTCCAGCTCTGGCCGGACTCCAGCCCGATGCGAATCAGGGTATCCCCAGGCTTGACCGTGTAATAACCCGGTTTGCCCGCATTTTCTGCTCCGGGCAAGGGCTTGATGGGGGTGCCCACCACCACGCCAGGCTGGCCAGCCTGCGCAGGCGCAGAAGATGTGGAGGTGCCCCGATCTTCCACAGGAGCCTTGTTCAGGCGGGTGCCACAGCCGGAGAGCACCAGCCCCGCCATTGCCACGGTAAACCCCACCACAAGACCACGCGATACGAACATAAGCAATTCCCTTTAGGCAATCCCCGATTTTAGAGGGACAAAATGCACCGGCTCGAGCACGTTTTGTTTCAATCCGTGCGGGGTTTTGTCGATCACCAGCAACATCTGCTGCCCGCCCGACAGCGCCATGGGCGCCACCAGCCGCCCACCCACCGCCAGCTGATCGCACCAGGCCTGGGGCACCGCATCGCCCCCAGCGGCGGCAATGATGGCGGCATAGGGCGCCCCCTTGGCATAGCCCAGCATGCCATCGCCAAACAACAGATGGACATTGGCCAGCCGAAACGGGCGCAGGTTGTCGCGCGCCCGGTCGTGCAGGCCGCGCAGCCGCTCCAGCGTGTAGACCTCCCGCGCGAGCAGGCTCAGCACCGCCGCCTGGTAGCCGCAGCCCGTGCCGATCTCCAGCACCCGGCCCAGGCCGCCCGCGCGCGCGCCCTCGGCACCCAGCAGCAATTCGCACATGCGCGCCACCACGCTGGGTTTGGATATGGTCTGCCCCAGCCCGATGGGCAGGCTGGTGTCCTCATAGGCCTGGTTGACCAGGGCACTGTCCACAAACCGGTGGCGCTCCACCGCGCCCATGGCCTGCAACACCGGTGCCGAGGTGATGCCGCCAGCTGCCAGCTTTTGCACCATGCGGGTGCGGACCGCCGAAGAGTCGAGCCCCACCCCCACCGGCGCAGCCACCACCGGCTTGCGCGCCGCCAGAGCCGAAGCCGGTGCCGACACCTGTACCACCGGCTTGGCGCCAGCATTGCCCGTGCCCGGCAGACGGGCCGGAAACCCAGGGCGGCGCTGCATCACATGTCCGGGGCGGAATCCGCCCCTGCCCCAGCGGCCCATCGGGACGCCGTCTGCGCCCAGGCGCCCAGGCTGTCGTGATCGGTCAGATCCACCTTCAGCGGCGTGATGGACACATGGCCCTGCGCCGTGGCATGAAAGTCCGTGCCCTCCGCGTCGTCCTTGGCCGCACCCGCCCCGCCAATCCAGTACATCGCCTCGCCACGCGGGCTTTCCTGCACGATGACACGCTCGGCCGCATGGCGGCGCCCCAGACGGCACCACTTGGCAGGCCGCAGTGCATCCAGCGGCATGTTGGGGATGTTCACATTCAACAGCCAGGGGGTTTCGTTCACCAGTTGCTGGCTGCGCATCTGCGCCACGATCTCCCGGGCCTTGGCGGCGGCGGCTTCCAGCTCGCCCCAGCCCTTGTCCACCTGAGAGAACGCGATGGCCGGGATGCCGAACAGGTAACCCTCCATCGCAGCGCCCACGGTGCCCGAATAGATGGTGTCGTCGCCCATGTTGGCGCCATTGTTGATGCCGGACACCACCAGATCGGGCCGGTAGCCCAGCAAGCCGGTCAGCGCAATGTGCACGCAGTCGGCCGGGGTTCCATTCACATACCGAAAACCGTTGGCCGCCCGGTGTACGTACAGCGGCGAATGCAAAGTCAGCGCGTTCGACTTGGCGCTGTTGTTGTGCTCGGGCGCGACCACCTCCACCTCCACACCCTCCAGGGTCTTGAGCGCGTCATGCAGGGCCACGATGCCCGGGGCCTGGTAGCCATCGTCGTTGGAAATCAGAATTTTCATGGTTGCAGCAGAGGTTGCAACGGATTGTAGGTGGGTGCTCCTGCATGCGTTGCCCCGCCATGGCGCGCGCAGGGTCGGTCGCTCGTGGGACAACAGCCCCCGGGCACCCCGGCCTATCATGCGCCCCAACATTGACAGGAGACTTTCCCATGCACGCTTGGCTTTGCACCAACCCCGTCGGCGTTGACGCCCTGACCTGGACCGAACTGCCCACACCGGCCCCCAAGGCGGGCGAGGTGCTCATCGAGATCAAGGCCGCCAGCCTGAATTTTCCCGACCTGCTGATCGTGCAGAACAAGTACCAGATGAAGCCGCCGCTGCCCTTTGTGCCGGGCTCCGAATACGCGGGCGTGGTGGCAGCCGTGGGCGACGGCCTCACGCACCTCAAGGTCGGCCAGAACGTGGCCTGCCTGTCGGGCACGGGTGGCTTTGGCACGCACACCATTGCACCCGCCGCACTGTGCATGCCCCTGCCCGACGGCTTCTCGCATGTGGATGCCGCAGCTTTCATCATGATCTACGCCACGTCCTACCACGCGCTGGTGGACCGCGCCCAGCTCAAGGCGGGCGAGACAGTGCTGGTGTTGGGCGCTGCGGGCGGCGTGGGCACCTCGGCAATCCAGATCGCCAAGGCCATGGGCGCCCGGGTGATCGCCGCCGCCTCCAGCGACGAAAAATGCGCGCTGTGCACCTCCATCGGGGCCGACGCCACCATCAACTACAGCAAGGACAACCTGCGCGACGCCATCAAGGCACTCACCGACGGCAAGGGCCCCGATGTGATCTACGACCCCGTGGGCGGCGACTTTGCCGAGCCTGCGTTCCGCTCCATCGCCTGGCGCGGCCGCTACCTGGTGGTGGGTTTTGCCTCGGGCCCCATCCCCGCCCTGCCCTTCAACCTGGCGCTGCTCAAGGGCGCGTCCATCGTGGGCGTGTTCTGGGGCGACTTTGCCAAGCGCGAGCCCAAGGCCAACGCCGCCATGATGGGCGAGCTGGCGCAGTGGTATGCCCAGGGCAAGATCAAGCCCGTGATCGACCGCACCATGCCCATGGCCGAGCTGCCCGCCGCCTACGCCCACATGGGCTCACGCGGCGTGATGGGCAAGCTGGTGATGGTGAACTGAGACCACCCCGCCCCCCGGGCGGGCGGCGCCCGGAGGTGCACGCAGGAGCACGCGCCCCTGGTCAAAAAAGCCGCACCCTGTGTCACACTTGCGCCTTCCAGCCCCTCCTGACACTGGTGCCCACCCATGGCCGACCGCCTCCCCTCCGAGCTCGCGCGCGAGACACTCAAACAACTGGCAGCCCGCCGGTTGCAACCCACCCCCGACAACTACCTGTCGCTGTACGACGAGATTGCGGGCACCCGCAGCCAACAGCCGTTTCCCGAAGGGCAGCTCAGCAGCATCCAGCGGGTGCTGCCCGCCCAGACCCCCGCCCAGAAACGCCTGCTCACCCAGTTTGAGCGGGCCATCATCACCAAAGATTGGACCTCGCTGCAAAGCGTGATGGTGGGCTATGCCAACCTGGGCCTGCACCCCGCTGCCGCCACCCCCATCGAAACCGCCAATGCCCCCTCGGCCCTGGGCGAGCTGCCGCCCGAGCTGGCCGAGACCCTGGCGCGCCTCATCGACAACACCCTGCCCGCCCTGGGCGAAGACGACGCCCGCGTGATCGAGATGGCCAAGCAGCTCGTCACCTTCCTGCGCGAGCCTTCGCCCCCCGTGGCCACGGCGCAGCTCATGCTGGGCAACTTCACCTACCGGCTGTCGTTTGCCACCGAAGACCAGGCCGCCATCCGCACCAGCCTGCTGGAGCTGCTGCACATGATCTTCGAGAACATCGCCGTGCTCAGCGTGGACGACCGCTGGCTGCATGGCCAGGCCGAGGCGCTGATGACCGCCTCCACCCCGCCACTCACCCTGCGCCGGCTCGACGACGTGCAGCGCCGCCTCAAGGACGTGATCTTCAAGCAGACCGAGGCCAAGGCCCGCACGCTCGAAGCGCAGGAGCAGATGAAGGACATGCTTGCCACCTTCATCGAGCGGCTGGCCAAGATCACCGCCTCCAGCACCAGCTACCAGGGCACCATGGAGCGCTGCGCCGACCTCATTGGCAAGGCCAACACCCTGCAGGACATTGCCCCGGTACTGCAAGAGGTGATGAGCGCCACCCGCGCCATGGCACTGGACAGCCGCGTGACCCACGACGAACTGCAGGACCTGCGCGAGCGCACCGAGGCCAAGCGCGCCGAAGTGGCCAAGCTGCAGGAAGAACTCGACCGCGCCAGTTCCCAGGCCCGGCACGACCCGCTCACCGGCACCCTCAACCGCAAGGGCCTGGACGAAGCCATGGAGCGCGAGATTGCCCGCGCCCGCCGCATGGGGTCTCCGCTATGCCTGGCACTGCTGGACCTGGATAACTTCAAGTCCTTGAACGACCGCCTTGGCCACGCAGGTGGCGACGCGGCGCTGGTGCACCTGGCCCAGGTCACGCGCGAGGTCATGCGGCCGCAGGATCTTTTGGCCCGTTATGGCGGTGAAGAGTTTGTCATCGTGCTGCCCGACACAGCGGTCGAAGCCGGCGTGGCCGCCATGACGCGGCTGCAGCGCGAGCTGACCACCCGCTTTTTTCTGCAAGGCACCGAGAAAGTCCTCATCACCTTCAGCGCAGGCGTGGCGCAGCTGAGCGACACCGAAAGCAGCACCGACGCCATCCTGCGCGCCGACCAAGCCATGTACCTCGCCAAGCGCTCGGGGAAGAACCGGGTGATGGCAGCTTGAGCAGGAACACCCCCCTGAGGCGCGGCGCGCCTTCCCCCCGCTCTCGCAGCGCTATGCGCTGCGGGCAGGGGGACGCCGCCAGCGCGGCGGGGCGGCCCTTGCGCGGCGGCCGCTGGCCTGGGTCGCGTCAGTTGCTACGCGCAGCGCCCTACGCCAAAGACAGCTGAAATGACATCGGAGCAAAGACGGCAGTTTCTGCGCAACGCGGCACTTGCCGCCACCGCATCCACCCGCCCCCGCTGGGCGTGGAGCAACCCGCCCGCGCTGCAAAGCAACCCCTTTGCGCTGGGTATCGCCAGTGGCGACCCCACCCCCGATGGCGTGGTGCTCTGGACCCGCCTGGTGCTGGAGCAGCCCGCGCAAATGCAGGCCACCCACACCGTGCGGTGGGAAGTGGCGCACGACGCGCATTTTGCGCAGATCGTGCAAAAGGGCGAAGCGCCCGCGCTGCCGCAGCTGGGCCACAGCGTGCACGTGGAGCTGCGCGGCTTGGCACCGGGGCGCTGGTACCACTACCGCTTCATGCAGGGCGATGCCGTGAGCACCGTGGGCCGCACCCGCACCGCGCCCGCAGCGGGCGATATGCCGGATGCGCTGCGCATCGCCTTTGCGTCCTGCCAACGGTGGGAACACGGCCACTACGCCGCGTGGCGCCATCTGGTGGCCGACCAGCCGGACCTGGTGCTGTTCCTGGGCGACTACATCTACGAATACGCCACGCCCAAAAATACCTCGGACCTGGCGCGCACCCACAGCCTGCGCCTGGCCACCACGCTGGCCGACTACCGCGACCGCTACGCGCTGCACAAAAGCGACCCGGCCCTGCAGGCCGCCCACGCGGCCTGCCCCTGGTCCGTGACCTGGGACGACCACGAGGTGCAGAACGACTACGCCGCCAGCGCGGGGCACGCAAGCAGGGGCGATGCCACCAGCTTCCTGGCGCAGCGCGGCGCCGCCTGGCAGGCCTTTTACGAAAACATGCCCCTGCGCGCCGCCAGCCTGGGCCGCCCCTTCCCCGACACCCGGTGGGACGCACTGCAGATTTACCGCCGCCTGCGCTGGGGCCGGCTCGCACACATCCATCTGCTGGACAGCCGCCAGTACCGCAGCTGGCAAGCCTGCCGCACGCCAGACTCCGGCAGCGCCAGTGCCGTGCGTGGCAACAGCTGTGCCGACCTGGCCGACCCCGCCCGCAGCCTGCTGGGCACGGCACAAGAGCAATGGCTCGACACCGGCCTGGCTGCCGACGCCGTCGCATCCAACGCCGCACAAGACCCCACCCGCTGGAGCGTGATCGCGCAGCAAACCCTGTTCTCGCCGCGCCACTACCCCTCGGGCACGGTGACCACCGACAACTGGGACGGCTACCCCGCCGCCCGCGCGCGCCTGCTGCAGGCCGTGGCCCAGCACAAGCCACGCAACACCGTGCTGCTGGGCGGCGACATCCACCAGAACTACGTCTGCCGCGTGCACGCCAACGCAGACCGCCCCGACTCGCCCGTCATCGCCAGCGAGTTCTGCGGCACCTCCATCAGTTCGCGCTCGGGCACCACACAAGACAAGGTGGACGCCGTGGTGCGCCACAACCCGCATGTGTTGCTGGCCCGCTGCGACCTGCGCGGCTACGGCCTGGCCCACATCACGCCCACCCAGTGGACCACCACCCTGCGTGTGCTCGACGACCCCCTGCGCGCCGACAGCGGCGCCAGCACACTCGCGCGCTTTGTCGTCCAGGACGGCCGCGCGGGGCCCGTGGCCGCATAGGCGGCAGACCGCAGGCAGCACGCCGCCAGTGGCACGCAGCAGTGCTCGGCGCCTCCTTCGCAGGCGTGTTTGCTATATATTTGATAGCTTAAAAAACATACCCATCGCGCGGTAGCGGCCTAAAAAGCTTTGAATTTAGAGCCTGTAGCGCAATGTAACGCCGCCCCCCAAAGCTGCGCCTGGCGCCGTACGATGGCCGCTGCTTCTTGCGCGCTCGCTTGCCTGTCCTTTCTGCTTGTCACTTCTTGCCACCCAGGAGAAACCAGCCCATGCCCACCCCCACGCCCTTCCCCGCTGCAGCCAACCGCACCTTCGCGCCACGGCGCCACCTGGTGGCCTGCGCCGCACTCGCAGCCCTGCTGGCGGGTTGCGCCAGCAGCCCCTCGCAGTTCGCCTACACCGTGCCCGCCCAGCCCGAAGGCTCATCGGGCTACACCGAAAAACCCGGCTGGGCCACCGAGAAATTTGCCGTGGCCGCAGCCAACCCCCTGGCCACCGACGCGGGCTACCAGATCCTCAAGGCCGGTGGCTCGGCCATTGACGCCGCCATCGCCGTGCAGATGGTGCTGACCCTGGTGGAGCCCCAGTCCAGCGGCATCGGCGGCGGCGCCTTCCTGCTGCACAGCACCGGCAAAACGGTCGAGGCCTACGACGGCCGCGAAACCGCCCCCGCTGCAGCCGACGAAAAACTCTTCCTCGGTGCCGACGGCAAACCCGTGCAGTTTTATGACGGCGTGGTGGGCGGCCGCTCGGTGGGCGTTCCCGGCACCGTGCGCATGCTGGAGATGGCGCACAAACAGCACGGCAAGCTCCCCTGGGCCACGCTGTTCCAGCCCGCCATCACCCTGGCCGAAGGCGGCTTCAAGGTCAGCGCACGGCTCAACACCCTGGTCAAGGCCGACGCACACCTCAAGAAAGATCCGGTGGCCGCCGCCTACTTCTATAAACCCGACGGCGACGCCCGCGATGTGGGCTTCAACCTGCGCAACCCCGAGCTGGCCGCCGTGCTGCGCCGCATAGCCGCCGAGGGCAGCAAGGCCCTGCACGAAGGCGAGATCGCCCAGGCCATCGTTGACAAGGTGCAAAAACACCCCACCAACCCCGGCAAGCTCAGCATGGCCGACCTGGCCAGCTACCAGCCCAAAAAGCGCGAGGCGCTCTGCCACGACTACCAGGTGCAGGCCAAAGACTTCCGCATCTGCGGCTTCCCGCCGCCCAGCTCGGGCGCCATCGCCATCGGGCAGATCCTGGGCATCCTGAAAAACACCGACGCTGCCGCCAAGCCCCTGCAAGACGGCATCCCATCGGCCGACTGGCTGCACCTGTACACCGAAGCCGCTCGCCTGGCCTTTGCCGACCGCGCACTCTACGTGGCCGACCCCGACTTTGTGCAGCCGCCCGCAGGCAGCTGGACCAGCCTGATCGCCCCCGCCTACCTGGCCGAACGCGCCAAGCTCATCAGCTCGCAAAGCATGAAGGTCGCCCAGCCCGGCAACCCTGGCGCCGCCAAGACGGGCCACGCCCCCATGCCCGACCAGCCCGAATACGGCACCAGCCACATCAGCATCGTCGATGCCTTCGGCAACGCCGTGGCCATGACCACCACCATCGAAGACCAGTTCGGCGCGCGGCAAATGGTCAAGGGCTTCTTGCTGAACAACGAGCTGACCGACTTCAGCTTTGCCCCCGCCGACGCCCAAGGCCAGCCCATTGCCAACCGCGTGCAACCCGGCAAACGCCCCCGCTCGTCCATGGCCCCCACCCTCGTGTTCGACAAGGCCACCGGCGAGCTGCTGATGAGCGGCGGCAGCCCCGGCGGCGCGGCCATCATCCACTACACCACCAAGACGCTCTATGGCGTGCTCAACTGGGGCCTGATGCCCCAGCAGGCCATCAACCTGCCCAACTTCGGCTCGATGAACGGCCCCACGCTGCTGGAGGAAAAGCGTTTCCCACACGCCACGGTGGAGGCCCTTCGCGCCAGAGGCGCCGAGGTGCGCGAGATGAACATGACGAGTGGTCTGCAAGCCATCACGCGCGGGCAGGCGCATGGCAAGAAGCTGTGGATGGGCGGGGCGGACCCACGGCGGGAGGGGGTGGTGATGGGGGATTGAATGGACTGGAGACCCAGCCTGCGCTCTGCCTGAGAGCCTGTCAGATGTTTTGTGTGTGAGGCATAGCATGTCAACAAGGAGCATGAATGCCACGCAAGACGAAGACAACCGCAGCAGCGGACAAGGCGGCGCAGCCGCAATTCTCAGCCGCAGCGCTTGA
>NZ_JBUDZG010000040.1:0-26170 GCF_054950075.1 Acidovorax sp. Q11
CAATGAACCAATTCGCGATCCTCTACGAAGACCGGTTCACCAAATCGAGCACGTAAGATCCTCAATCAGCTTCACGAAATCGGTGAAGGTTCAATGAGCCTCACACACGGAAACTCGGACAGGCCCCGATGTCTCGACGAAAGGACGAGCGCTCAGGTGTCTGCTGTGACTTCATCCCAATTCTGCGCGCAATATCCAACGACCCAGTTGATGGCTCGATGCCTCTCTTGAACAATCTCAATGTTGATCAAGCCAAGATCAGGGCGGTACTTGGGATTGAGCTTGCGCTGTCGGGCCACCACATGTTGAAGCTGAATGGTTTTCGCCATTTCAAACAGCACCCTTTCTGAGCGCCTGCTAGCGGACCCGCGAAATTGGTCCAATGCTTCATTCCCGTAAGGTGGAAGGACTTCAGACAGGACACCTGTACTACACTGGGTGTCGGGGCCAGGTAGGTGTGCCAACTTCCCAATTGACCAGAGAAGGACCGTGAGTGCCTCTGAATTCCAGCTCATGTTCACCGTCTGCTGTGCTGAGCGGCGCGATGAATAGATATAGCTATGTTCACTGGACGTAAGGTCTTGCAGGACTCCGGACCCTTCAACGAATGCAATTACTTCTTTACGAGGCGCGTCAAAACATCGCGCAACGGCAGCGCCAAGGGATAGTGCCCTTTGTGTGATTTCTTCTGTTGTGCGGACTCTATCGCTCGCACGTGCTCCGATTTGATTTGAATAGCGTGCCATAGGGCGTTTGATGAGGATCGTGATAGCAGTCCAAGGGTACTAAAAAAGGGTCCGGCCCTCACCCACCGGCAACCCCAACACCCCATTCACCACCCCCACCTGCCGCGCCAGCCGCACCGACTCCGGCTGCCCATTCACCATCGGCTGCAACACGTTCTGCACCGCCCCCCACTGCCCATTGCGCTGCAGTGCATCCAGCCAGATCTGGTGAAACAAATCCCGCTGCGCATGGCTGCCGCCAATCTCCACCAGCCGGGGCAGGGCCATGCCCAGTTTCTCCACCGCCGTGGCCCAGTCGCCCTGAGCATGCGCCAGCAGGCCGTGGGCGGCGGGCACGCACACCTGTTGCCACACGGTGCGCTCCTGTGCCTCGATGCGGGTGGCGGCGTGGGCCTCGATGTTTTGTTGCAGCGTGCGTGCTGCCTCCATCCGCCCGGCGCGGGCCAGGCCGTAGAGGTATTGCAGGTCCAGGAAGGGCAGCACATGGTCGGCAAGGCGTTGCGCGAGGTGGTTGGCTACATCAGCCCAGCGGTCGCCCACATCCACGCCCACCAGCTCCAGCCGGGCGAGCAGGGACACGGCATTGATCTGGTCCTGGGTGTATTCCTTGACCACGCCCCAGACCTGGCTGTCGTAGAGCGCCAGCACTTCGGCGTGCCGGTCTTGCTCCAGCAGGAACAGCGCCTGGTGCCACCAGTTGTGCGTGACCATGAAGGAGTTCAGGTCCGTCCAGGTGTCGCTCACGCTGGCCATGAAGTCGGTACCTTCGCGGATGCGGCCCTGGGTCAGCATGACGTGGGCCAGCGCGTGGTGGGCCCAGGGCTCTTTGCGGCACAGGGTGATGGCGTGGCGTGCGGCGCTTTCAGCCTCTTGCAGGCGGTGGCATTGCTCCCAGCCAAAGGCGAGCATGCCGTGCAGGTAGGGCACCTCGGCCGCTGCGGGCAGGGCCTGCAGCGCCAGGCGCAGCATGCCGGGCGAGTCGCCCCGGTTGAACAAATGGTATTGGCCGAGCTTGAGGGAGGCGAGGTCGCGCGGGTGCAGGCGGGCTTGCTCCTCGTGCAGTGCGATGGCGCGGGGCAGGTCGCCATCCACCCAGGCGGCGACGGCAGCCACAAAGCGTTGTTCACGCTCGCTGGCCTCTGTAGTGTGGGCCAGCGCCTGATCGACGAAGGGGCGGGCGTTGCGCGGGGCGTCGGCCGACTCGGCAAACATGTGCAGCGCCGCGCAGCTGGCCTGCACGATGGGGCTGGTGTCAGCGGCTGCGTTCAGCACGTTCACCGCACGGGCTTCGCAGGCGATGAAGCCTTCGACAAAGTCATTCAGGGCGGTGGCACTGGCCGGGTCGTGCAGCGTGAGGGGGTTGCCCAGGCTGTCGGTCATTGCATGCGCGGCGGATGACATGGCGGCGTTCGGGGGCGTTTGGGTTCAGCTGCCCTGGATCAAGGCCAGATACGCCTTGCGGGTCTCTGCGGACACCGACGCCACCAGCTGTTCATGCGGCGTCTGGTGGCGCGCCAGCATGCGGGCGGTGGCGATGGTCTTGGACTTGCAGAACCAGTGGCAGGTGTGCTGCATGAGGAACAGCTCGGCCGTCATCATGTAGGCGCGGTCCTTGGGGGCCAGGTGGCTGGTGTTCTGCACCACATGCGCAATGCCGCGCGCGTGCACGGCCAGGGCCTTGCGCATGTCGAAGGTGGCGGTGGGCAGCAGCTTTTCGGCAAATGGCAGGGCGATAGAGAGGCGGCTGACCCGCGCGTCGGCCTCGCTGACTTTGGCGAACTCGGCGGCAAAGCGGCTGAACTGTTCGGCGAGCTGCGATTCGGTGGTGCTCAGCAGGCTCCAGATCTGCTGGCGGCGCTCGTCGGTGCTTTCGCCCAGGGCGCGCAGGTAGCCCTCGGTCAGGGCTTCCATGAGCTTTTCGATCTGGTAGTTGGCCAGGTGGCTGCCCAGCAGCGCAATGCGCTTGCGCTGCTCCTTGGCGTTGAGCATGTAGGTGCCGGTGGCGATCAGGATCGCCAGGATGAGGATGTCCATGCGGTGTGGTGCGTTCGTACAGGGGTGGGAGAGTGGTGGCCCAGGGTGGCCCGGTGTCTGCCAACAAAACCCCAAGGTTACCAACAACCTCCGGCCATGCTTTCAGCCCGCTGGCGGCTGGGGCCTTGCCCGCTGGGGTTCACGGATCAGCTCGAACGCGTGTGCCACCTGCAGCACGCCCAGGTCGTCAAAACGGGCGCCTGCAATCTGCAGGCCGATGGGCAGGCCGCTTGTGGTGTAGCCGCAGTTGACCGAGGCGGCAGGTTGCTCGGACATGTTGAAGGGCACGGTGAAACCGATGTGCTCCAGCGGGCGCAGCGGGTCGTTGGTGGGGGAGGGCAGCTCGGCCTGGAAGGCGACGTTGGGCGCTACCGGTGAGATCACGTAGTCAAACGCGCTGCAGGCCTTCACGGTGTTGACCCGTGTCAGGTGGAACTGCTGGCTGGCGTTGAAGACCTCGGCGCCGCTCATGCCCGCAGCGCTGTCGGCCCAGGTGCGGATGTAGGGCAGCACCTTGTCGCGACGCACGGCAGGCAGGGCCTGCAGATCGGTGTGCGAGCGCATGCGCCAGAAGTGGTCCATGCCGTCGAGCATGGCCTGGGTCATGAAAGGTGCCATGGGCACGATGGTGGCGCCAGCTGCCTCCATGAGTTTGGCTGCGCGTTCTACGGCGGCTTTTACCTCGGGCTCCACAGGCAGGCCGCAGCCTGCATCCAGCAGCAAACCAATGCGCAGGCCGCGCAGGCGCTCGGCACCCTTGTTGAACTGGCTCCAGGCGATGTCCTGCGCGGGCAGGCTCATGCTGTCGCGCGCATCGGGCTGGCTCAGCGCCTGCATCATCAGCGCGGCGTCTGCCACGGTGCGGGTCATGGGGCCTGCGGCACGGCCGGTGTAGGGCGGGTCGATGGGGATGCGGCCCAGGCTGGGCTTGAGGCTGAAGATGCCGCACCAGCTGGCTGGCAGGCGCAGCGAGCCGCCGATGTCGGTGCCGATGTGCAGCGGGCCGTAGCCTGCGGCAGCGGCAGCGCCACCGCCGGCGCTGGAGCCACCCGGGCCCTTGCTCACGTCCCAGGGGTTGCGCGACAGTGGGTGGAAGGTGGACAGGCCGGACGACAACATGCCGTAGTCGGGCATGGTGGTCTTGGCCACGATGACGGCGCCGGATTCGCGCATGCGGGCGGCGGGGGGGGCGTCGGCCGCTGCGGGTACCAGCTCTACCGCCGCTGTGCCCAGCGGTGTGGGGTCGCCTTCGGTAGCGATGTTTTCCTTGATGGTGCTGGGCACGCCGTCCAGCAGCCCCTTGGGCTCGCCGCGCAGCCAGCGGGCCTCGGACGCGCGGGCTTGCTCCAATGCGGCGTCGGGGCGCAGCAGGTAGGTGGCCTGGATGTGGGGCTCCCAGCGCTCGATGTGCGCGAGCACGGCCTGCGTGACCTCCACGGGGGACAGCGTGCGCTGGCTGTAGGCAGCCAGGAGTTCGTGGGCGGGCAGGTCGTGCAAGGCAGTCATGTCGGGAGTTTTACAAGTAAAAAGGGCTGCTGCCGCCTATTGGTAAAGCGCTAGTAGCTATTGTTTTGGTAGCAATCGGGCTTCCACGCGTTTCCGTTTTTCAGGGCTCTGTGCGGAATGCGCAGCCCCTGAAACCGGCGCTGCCCAGGCGCGGGCAGCCGAGCAAGGGCCGCCCCGCAGCGAGGGCTGCGTCCCCCTGCCCGCATCGCGCAGCGATGCGAGAGCGGGGGCTGAGGGCCGCGGCTCCAAGCCTGCATGTGCAGGCTTGGACGGCCTGAAGAGCTGCCGCCTGTGGCGGCCAGCACCGAGGCCCGCAGGGTGGGGTGTCTCATCAACTCCAGGACAGCGAGGAGATGTCGTTCACGAACACCGGCATGTCTTTCCACAAGCCCTTGAGGTTCTTGTTCGCCACCGTGATCCACTGGTTGGAGTACAGGAAGGCGTGCACAGAATCCTCGGCCAGCAGGCGCTGCGCATCGCCCAGCAGCTTGGCGCGATCGGCGGGGCGGGCGGAGTTCTTGATCTGGTTGAACAGGTCGTTGAACTTGGGCGAGTTGTAGGCCCAGTAGTAGTCGGGCTTGGCGAAGTTGCCCAGGTCAAACGGCTCGACGTGGCTGATGATGGTCAGGTCGTAGTTCTTGCTGCCGTAGGTGCCACTGAGCCACTGCGCCCACTCCACGTTCTGGATCTTGGCGATGATGCCGACCTTGGCCAGCTGGGCGGCCACCACTTCGCCGCCCTGGCGGGCGTAGGGGGTGGGCGGCAGCGTCAGGGTCAGTTCCAGCGGCGTCTTGATGCCGGCCTCGGCCAGCAGCTTCTTGGCCTTCTCGGGGTCGTAGGGGTTCACGCCTGTGGTGTCCACATAGCCAAAGGCGCCGGGTACATAGTGGCTGCCAATGGGCGCGCCGTAGCCGTCGCCTGCACCTTCGATCACGGCCTTGCGGTCCACCGCTGCGGCAATGGCGCGGCGAACGCGCACATCGTCGAGTGGCTTCTTGCCGTTGTTGATGGCCAAAATGGTCTTGGCGCGCGAGCCGCTCACCACCACCTGGAACTTGGGGTTGGTCTTGAACTGCGGCACGCTGCGCGGCGTGACGCGGGGGAAGGCGTCCACGTCGCCGGCCAGCAGCGCGGCCACCTGGGCGGCGGGGTCGGAGATGAAGCGGAAGGTGGCGCGCTTGATCTTGATGGCCTTGGCATCGCGGTAGTCGGCCCAGGCCGTGAGCACCACGGACGAGCCCTTGTTCCACGCTTGCAGCTGGTAGGGGCCGGTGCCCACGGGCTTGTTGGCGTTGGTGTCGGCGCTCTTGGGCTCGACGATGATCGAGGTGGCCTGGCCCAGCACAAACAGCAGGTCGGGGTCGATCTCCTTGTTGAGCAGCACCACGGTGTAGTCGTCCACCACCTGGGTGGTGATGCCTGCAAAGGTGCGCTTGTCCTTGTTGGTGCTCTTCTCGCCGCCTGCGCGGTCATACGAGAACTTGACGGCCGCAGCGGTGAAGGGCTCGCCGTTCTGGAACTTCACGCCACGGCGCAGCTTGAAGGTGTAGGTCTTGAGGTCGGGCGAGACCTCCCAGCTTTCGGCCAGCAGGGGCGACACGCTGCCGTCGGGGTTGATTTTGGTGAGGGTTTCGAAGATGTTGTACTGCACGATCTCGGCGATGGCAGATGCCGCACCGGCGGTTGGGTCCAGGCCTGGGGGCTCCAGCGTCATCGCCAGCGTCACCGCATCTTTGCGGCCTTGCGCCAGGGCGCCAAGCGAGGTGGTCAAGGGCACAGCGGCGATGGCGCCAGTGGCAAGGACGGTACGGCGGTTCAGCATGTTCGGACTCTCCAGACAAAAAACCAGACAACAACCATAGAGACCCCGGTGCAATTTGTTACCGGGGAGGAAAGAAGCTTTTTACACCATCACACCTGCATGTGGTTATGCGGTTTTTGCCGTTGCAGCAGTCGCTGCAGTCGCTGCAGCGGCGGCAGCCGCACGGCGTGCCCGTGCCCGGCCGGGCAGCACCTGCGGCACGGCGCCCACCAGCGACTGCGTGTAGGGGTGTTGCGCGTTGCGGAACAGCTCGCCCGGCGATCCCCGCTCCACGATGCGGCCCTGGTACAGCACCACCACTTCGTCGCACAGGTGGTTTACCACCGCCAGGTCGTGGCTGATCAGCATGTAGGTGATGCCGAACTGTTGCTGCAGGTCTTGCATGAGGTTTAGCACCTGGGCCTGCACCGACACGTCCAGTGCGCTCACGGGTTCGTCGGCCACGATGAGCCGGGGCCGGGTGATGAGGGCGCGTGCAATCGCAATGCGCTGGCGCTGGCCGCCAGAAAATTCGTGCGGGTACTTGCCCAGGTCGTTGGTGCGCAGGCCCACCTGCGACAGCACCTGGCCCGCTTGCTCGCGCTGTTCGGCACGCGTGGTCAGCCCCTGCGCCTGCAGTGGCTCGGTCACGATGCGCTCCACCGTCTGGCGGGGGTCCAGCGAACCATAGGGGTCCTGGAACACCATCTGAAAGTCGCGCCGCGCCTGGCGCAGTTCTTCCGTGGGCAGCTGGTGCAGGTTGCGGCCCAGCAGCTCCACCGTGCCAGCGGTCGGCGCATCCAGCGCCATCACCAGCCTGGCCAGGGTGGATTTGCCCGAGCCCGACTCGCCCACCACACCCAGGCTGCGCCCGGCGGCAATCGAGAAGCTCACGCCGTTGAGGGCTTGCACCTTGCCTGGGGGCTGGAACAGGTGCTCGCGCGGCAGCGTGTATTCGCGCACCAGGTCTTTCACCTGCAGCAGGGGGCTGTTGCTGGCGTTGTGTGTTTTGTCGCTCATGCAGCCACCTCCACACCTTGCATTGCGCCGCGCGCTTCGGCGATGGCTTCGCGGCGCAGGCAGCGCACCAGGTGGTCGCCATCGGCATCGGTGGCCACCAGGGTGGCCGGGGGGGACTCGTGGTGGCAGGCGTCGATGGTGTAGCTGCAGCGGCCCGCAAAAGGGCAGCCTGCGGGCAGGTCCACCAGCTCAGGCACCGTGCCGGGGATGGTGGACAGGCGGGGGCGCTGGCCGGGCGTGTGCGCGGCACCCAGGTGGGGACGTGCCGCAAACAGGCCCCGTGTGTAGGGGTGTGCCATGGCCGAGAAGACGGACGCGGTGGAGCCGCTCTCCACCACACTGCCGCCGTACATCACCATCATGCGGTCCACGTTCTGCGAGATCACGCCCAGGTCGTGCGAGATGAGGATCATGGCCATGTTGCGCTCGGCCACCAGGTCGCTGATCAGGTCCAGGATCTGCTGCTGGATGGTCACATCGAGCGCCGTGGTCGGTTCATCGGCAATCAGCAGGTCGGGCCCGCAGGCCAGGGCCATGGCAATGGTGATGCGCTGGCGCTGCCCGCCCGAGAACTGGTGTGGGTAGGCATCGATGCGCTGCGCCGCGTTGGGAATGCCCACGCGGTCCAGCAGCGCGATGGCTTCCTTGCGGGCGCTCCCCGCATCCATGCCCCGGTGCAGGCGCAGGGGCTCAGCCACTTGGCGGCCAATGGTGTGCACGGGGTTCAGGGCGGTCATGGGCTCCTGGAACACCATGCCAATGCGGTTGCCGCGCATCTTGCACATCTGCGCATCGGTGCGGCCCACCAGCTCTTGCCCATCAAAGCGGATGCTGCCTGTGACCTGTGCGCTGTCGGGCAGCAGGCCCATGAGCGACATGGCGGTGATGGACTTGCCACAGCCCGATTCACCAATCAGGCCCAGGGTTTCACCGCGCGCCAGCGAAAAGCTCACGCCGCGCACGGCGTCGGCGGGGCCCCGGTGCGTCTGCAGGCGGATGCGGAGGTTGGAGACTTCTAGCAGAGACATCGTGGGGTTCTGGTGGTCTTCGAGGCGGGGGCTCAACGCTTGCGGGAGAGGCGGGGGTCCAGCAGGTCACGCAGACCATCGCCCAGCAGGTTCAGACCGAGCACGGCCAGCGCAATCGCCACGCCGGGCCATACCGCCAGCAACGGGGCCTGGAACATCAAGGTCTGCGCCTCGCTGAGCATGCGGCCCCAGGAGGGCTGGGGCGGCTGCGTGCCCAGGCCCAGGTACGACAGGGCGGCCTCGGCCAGGATGGCGATGGCGAACTGGATGGTGGCCTGCACGATGAGCACAGAAAGGATGTTGGGCAGCACATGCTCGATGGTGATGCGCCAGCTGCCCTTGCCACAGGCGCGTGAGGCCATGATGTACTCGCGCGACCACACGGCATTGGCCGAGGCACGGGTAACGCGTGCAAACGTCGGGATGTTGAAGATGCCGATGGCGATGATGGAATTGACGATGCCTGCGCCAAACACCGCCGTCATCATGATGGCCGAGAGGATGGCGGGGAAAGCGAAGGTGAAGTCCGCCAGCCGCATGATGAGTTCTTCGACCCAGCCACGTTTGGCAGCGGCCAGCAGGCCCAGTGCGGTGCCGATGGTGAGGCCAATGCCCACGGCAATTACGCCCACCAGGATGGAGTTGCGCGCGCCCACCAGCAACAGTGAGGCCACGTCGCGCCCAAAAGCATCCGTGCCCAGCCAGTGCGTGCCGGATGGTCCGGCCAGCTTGTTGGCCAGATCCATTTCATACGGGGACCACGGTGTCCAGACCAGTGACAGCGCCGCCGCCAGGAGCAGCAGCAGCGACAGCACAGCGCCGATGACAAAGCTGCGATGGCGCAGTGCGCGGTGCAGCCAGCCAGGGGCGGAAGTGACAGAAGACGGGGGAATGGCAGCGTTCATGGGGCGCTCAGATGTCCGATGCTTTCACGCGCGGGTCGATCACGGCGTAAAGAATGTCCACAACAAAGTTCACGATGACCACCATGGCGGCGAGCAGCATCACGCAGTTGCGCACCACGATCAGGTCACGGTTGGAGATGGACTGGAAGATCAGCCGCCCCAGCCCCGGCAGGTAGAACACGTTCTCGACCACGATGGTGCCTGCCAGCAGGTTGGCAAACTGCAGCCCCATCACGGTGATCACCGGGATCATCGCGTTGCGCAGCACATGGCCCCACAGCGCCGCGCGCTGCGTGAGGCCCTTGGCCCGTGCGGTGCGCACAAAGTCTTCGCGTAGCACTTCGAGCACGGCTGAGCGGGTGATGCGCGCCAGGATGGCAGCCTGCACCACGGCCAGCGCAATGGCGGGCAGCAGCAGGGCCTTGAGGGCTTCGAGCGGGCTGCCGCCAGCGTCTTCGGTCCAGCCCGGAAAGCCTCCGGCCGAGAACCATTGCAGCTTCACCGAGAACAGTAGGATCAGCAGGATGGCGAACCAGAAGTTGGGGATGGCGATGCCGATCTGCGCCAGGCCCATCACGCCCACGTCGCCGACCTTGTTGTGGCGGGACGCTGCATACACACCGGCGGCCAGGGCCAGCACCGTGGTGATGACCATCGCCATCAGCGCCAGGGGCACGGTGAGCGCCAGACGCTCCAGCACCAGGTCCAGCACAGGCGAGCTGTAGGCGTAGCTGTCGCCCATGTTGCCCACCACCAGGCCGCTGACCCATTGCCAGTAGCGCAGGCTGGCTGGCTGGTCCAGCCCCAGTTTGCTGGCCAGTGCGGCCACGGCTTCGGGCGAGGCATCGGGGCCCATGAGCATCTGCGCGGCATTGCCCGGCAGGATCTCCAGCACCAGAAACACAACAATGGATGCGCCGATCAGCGTGGCCAGGAGGGTGGCAAACCGTTTGAGGAAAAACAGACCCATGGAGCAGGCGGTGGAGGAGGGTGGGACGCGAGCGCGTAAAAATTAATGTGTATACACAGCATAACGGTAAAAACATCCCCGTCAGCGGTGGTGGGTTGCAGTGTGGCACGCAAGGCACATGCCAGTGCGCGGGATAATACGGAGCATGAACCGCGCCGTGTACCCCGTTGCCCTTGTGTCTGGCCCCGTGCCCCGGGAGGCCTTATGGCGCTGATGATCACCGACGAGTGCATCAACTGCGATGTGTGCGAGCCCGAATGCCCCAACCAGGCGATCTACCTGGGGCAGGAGATCTACGAGATCGACCCGAACAAGTGCACGGAATGTGTGGGGCATTTTGACGAGCCCCAGTGTGTGCAGGTCTGCCCCGTGGCCTGCATCCCCGTGAACCCGCAGCATGTGGAAAACCGCGAGACGCTGTGGCAGAAGTTCCAGCGCCTGCAGGCGTCTGCAGCGGGTTGATTTTCAAGGTTTTTTGGCCGCTGCCGCGCGACCAATAAGCGTTTCAAGCTATCAAAAGTATAGTGAATGACTGCTGGCCCGCCCAGTCGCTGCCCTGATCGCTGATCAGTCTTCCACCGGGCGCACAGGCTTGGGGCGGGGTGGCTTGGTGGTGTGGATCAGCAAGGTGGCCTTGTCCATCTCGCCTGCCAGCATCGCAGGGTAGGCCTTGATCGAATGGATGATGCAGTCCTCGATCAGCGTGCGCTGGTCGGGCGACGGCTTTTTCAGCACCCAGTTGGCAACTTCGCTCTTCACGCCGGGGTGGCCAATGCCGATGCGCAGGCGCCAGTAGTCGGGTGAGCCCAGCTGGCCGTGGATGTCGCGCAGGCCGTTGTGCCCGGCGTGGCTGCCGCCGCGCTTGAGCTTGACCTGCCCGGGGGGGATGTCCAGCTCATCGTGCACCACCAGGATTTCCTCGGGCTGGATCTTGAAGAACCGTGCGAGCGAGGCCACGGATTTGCCCGAGAGGTTCATGAAGGTCTGGGGCTGCAGCAGCCACACGCTCTGGCCATGCACCGTGGTGCGCGCCACGAGTCCGTGGTAGCTGCGCTCGGGCACCAGCGTGGCCTTGAGTTCGCGCGCCAGGGCGTCAATCCACCAGAACCCGGCGTTGTGGCGGGTGGCTTCGTAGTCGGGCCCCGGGTTTCCAAGGCCTACAAACAGCTTGATCATGGGCGGGATTATCCGTGCGCGAAAGGTGGCGGAGAGGCGAGGTTACGCAGGTGCTGCGCGGGAGCTGAAAAACAAACGGCCCACCGAGGTGGGCCGTTGGTCAGGCCATATCCGCCGAGACGGGGCCTGGATGGAAAGGCAAGTGGATCAGCGATGGGCTGATTACTTCTTGCCCTTGCCCTTGCCCTTGGCATCGGCAGCAGGTGCTGCGTCAGCGGGGGTTTCCACGACCACGACTGGGGGCACAACAGACACCAGCACGGGGTTGTTGTTCTGGCCGCCGCGGATCTTGGCCGTCACGCCCTTGGGCAGCTTGACGTCCTTCAGGTGCAGGGAAGCACCCTTTTCCAGCTTGGACAGGTCCACAGCGATGAATTCGGGCAGGTCCGAAGGCATGCAGGTCACGTCCAGTTCGTTCACGACGGGGTTGACCATGCACTTGTCCACCTTGACGGCGTTGGACTCTTCTGCACCGCTGTAGTGCAGTGGCACCTTCAGGTGCAGCTTGGTCTTTTCGTCCACGCGCTGGAAGTCGATGTGCAGCACCAGTTGCTTGTAGGGGTGGTATTGCACGTCGCGCAGCACGACCTTGGCGGTGGTGCCGGCCACTTCCATGTCCAGCACGCTGGAGTGGAAAGCTTCCTTCTTGAGGGCGTGCCACAGAGCGTTGTGGTCGATCTCGATCAGTTGGGGTTCGGTGGTGCCACCGTACACGATGCCGGGCGTCTTGCCCGAGTTGCGCAGACGGCGGCTCGCACCCGTACCTTGCTTGGCGCGCTCAAAAGCGACGAAGTTCATAGTTAGCTCCTGGAAAGAGGCGACCGCGACCAGTCATCCTCTGTTTTAAAAAGGCTTGCGGCATCATCGCCGCCCGCCCACTGGTTGTTCCCAAACAGACAACAAGCCTCCCGAAGGAGGCTTGTGTGCAACCGCTGTGCATCGCTCCCGGCGGGAGCGGGTCAGAACAGGTTGTCTTGGTCCGAGAACAGGCTCATCACCGACTCACCCTTGGCAATGCGCTGGATCGTCTCGGCGATCAGCGGGGCCACGGAGAGTTGGCGAATCTTGGTGCATCCCTTGGCGTTGTCGCTCAAGGGGATGGTGTTGGTCACGACCACTTCATCCAGGGCCGTGCCCTTGGCGATGCGTTCAATGGCGGGACCCGAGAAAATGGGGTGCGTGCAATACGCGTACACGCTCTTGGCGCCGCGCTCTTTCAGCACTTCGGCAGCCTTCACCAGCGTACCGGCGGTGTCGATCATGTCGTCCATGATCACGCAGTTGCGACCTTCGATTTCGCCGATCACGTGCATCACTTCCGACACGTTGGCCTTGGGGCGGCGCTTGTCGATGATGGCCAGATCGCAGCCCAGCTGCTTGGCGAGGGCACGCGCACGCACCACACCGCCCACGTCGGGCGAGACAACGATCAGGTCCTCGTAGTTCTTCTGGCGCAGATCACCCAGCAGAACCGGAGAGGCGTAGATGTTGTCCACGGGGATGTCGAAGAAACCCTGGATCTGGTCAGCATGCAGGTCCATGGTCAGCACGCGGGCCACGCCCACGGCCTGCAGCATGTTGGCCACGACCTTGGCGGTAATGGGCACGCGGGTGGAGCGGGGGCGGCGGTCCTGGCGGGCGTAGCCGAAATAGGGGATCACGGCGCTGATGCGCTCAGCCGATGCACGCTTGAGCGCATCGACCATGATCAGCAGTTCCATGAGGTTTTCGTTCGTGGGCGCGCAGGTGGACTGCACCACGAAAACATCGCGCGCACGCACGTTTTGCTTGATTTCGACGGTGACTTCACCATCAGAGAAGCGACCCACATCGGCTGCACCCAGGGTGGTGCCGAGGTGCTGGGCAATTTCAGCTGCCATGCCAGGATTGGCATTGCCAGTGAAAACCATGAAGTCGGGGTGATTGGCTTGCATGAGAGTCCCAGCAATCTGAAAAAAAAGCCCGTACGCGAGAAGATATTTGGCAGGGGAAGAAGGATTCGAACCTTCGCATGCCGGAATCAAAATCCGGTGCCTTAACCAGCTTGGCGACTCCCCTACACAGGTCAACTGCCGAAAGCAGCCAACCTTAATTCTCGTCTGATGCCCACCCTGTCAGAGGATGAATCATCAGGTTTTCACATGCTTTGACTTGCCAGCCTTCGGGGGCGTTTTTCAAGTCCACTTCATGTGACATTTGCGCAAACACTGCACTTCCAGAGCCTGTCATTCTAGCCTGTAATCCTCGGTCTCTAAGCCATTCGATGGCTTGCGTGACTTCTGGGCAAATGGCCTGAGCAACTGGCTGCAAGTCGTTTCGACCGAAGTCAAGGTATTCTGCAGCAAAGCCTAAGATTGTAGCACTATCTGAATCGCGTTTCAGATTCGGGGACGAAAAAATTAATTTTGTCTCCAAACCTGCTGCGGGCTTCACGATGGCAAAGCGCGCTTGCGGCAGTTGGTGTGCTTTCTCAAGCGGCGTGATTGTCTCACCAATTCCTTCCACCCAAGCGTTGTTGCCGCGTAAAAAAAAGGGAATGTCTGCACCGAGCTGCAAGCCGATCGTTTCCAGTGCGCTGCGTGACAGGCCCAGGCTCCATAGCTGGTTCAAAGCGAGCAATGCTGTCGCGGCGTCGGACGAGCCTCCGCCCATGCCGGCTTGGGCGGGAATGCGCTTGAGAACGCCGATGTGAGCGCCCAGTGTGCAGCCCGTAGCGGCTTTGAGTGCGTGTGCCGCTCGCAGTGTCAGGTCCATTTCGGGCAATGGGGCGCCCAAGTCTTCCCTGGAGATGCTGCCATCGGCGCGCCGTTCGAAGTGCAGGGTGTCGCACCAGTCCACCAGCATGAAGACCGACTGGAGCAGGTGGTAGCCGTCGGCGCGTCGCCCGGTGATGTGCAGAAACAAATTGAGCTTGGCCGGAGCCGGCACGTCGTACAGCGCTTGCATCGCAGAATGGGAAAGGGTTGCGTAGGCTGAAGGGATCGCCTCAGCGGGTCAGCACAATGCGCAAAATGGCTTGTGGGGTGGGCTGTTCGCGCCGCGCTGTGAGGCGGCCGTCCGGCATGCCAGACAGATCGGCCTGCCAGCCGGGGGCTGTGGCCTGGGTGCCGTTGAGCCAACTGAAAAGGGCTGCAATCGGGATCCGCGTGCCTGTCACGTCCAACAACAGCGTCTCCAGCGAGTCCGAAGTCCGTGTCTCTTGCCCGCTCTGCAGCGATGCCTGGCCATCTTTCCATTCCAGTTGGGCAATGCGGTTTCCAAACGGGCTAAAAAGCACCAAGCCGCCGCTTTCAGGGTTGCCCTGCAGCTCAAATGTGGCGGAGAAGGACTGCGCTGCCTGCCCATCGACCTGCAGGGCAATCCGCCCGCGCCAACTGTCTTCTTCTTGAGATGCCTTTGGAACAGGTTGGGCGCAACCTGCGAGCCACAGCACACAACAGATGATCCACGACACCACCCAGCCGCGTTGAAGGGCGGTACTCAACTCCAGGCGAAGCCCTCTGCCGTGGGGGTGCATCAAAGCCCCGCCCCAAGCCGCTTGAGTGTTTCTTTGAGTGTGTCGTTGTCAGGGCTGATGCGCTGTCCTTCTTTCCAGACTCTGGTGGCCCCTTCCTTGTCGCCCAGGCTCCACAGCACCTCGCCCAGGTGGGCTGCTATTTCTACATCTGGGCGGGCCTTGTAGGCGGTTTCCAGAAGGCGTTTTGCATCGGCCTTGTTGCCCAGGCGGAATTCCACCCAGCCAAGGCTGTCCATGATGAACGGATCATTCGGCGCAAATTCCAGCGCTTTCATGATCAACTGTTTGGCCTCCGCCAGTCGAAGCCCCCTGTCTGCAAGCGAATAGCCGAGCGCGTTGTAGGCGTGGTGGTACTGGGGCTGGCGAGCGATCACTTGGCGCAGCAACTGCTCCATGGTGTCCGGGTTGCCCATTTTTTCGGCCAGCATTGCCTGGTCATAGACCAGTTCGGCGTCGTCCGGGGCCAGTGCCACCATCTCCACTTGCACTTGGTAGGCTTCTTTGTACAGGCGCTGTTCACGCAGCAGTTGCACTTCAGCCGACAGCTTCATGCGCTGGTTTTCGGCCGAGGTTCCTGGCAGGCTGCGCAGCAACGCCCGTGCCTGTGCGAGTTTGCCTTGCCGTGCCAGCAGCGAGGCCCGGCGCATCTGGGCACCAAACACTTCGTCTGCGTTGTCAATGCGGCCCAGCCAGGCTTCAGCGGCCGCAAAGTCTTTCTTTTTTTCTGCAATTTGTGCGTAGAGCAAGTAGGCCTGGGTCAGGCCTTTTTGCCGCACCTCCGCGTCAGAGGTGGCCGAGGCCAGGTCGATGAAGCGCTGCAGGGAGACTTCAGCGGCGGGCAGGCGGTTGTCCTGAAACTGCAGTGTGGCGACCACGAGCCAGGCCTCCGCCAGATCGGGTTTCTCCTTGGTCACGGCTTCCAGCTGGCGGCCAGCATCGGGATAGCGCTGCAGGCCCAGCAGTACGCGCGCATAGGCCATCCGCAGCTCGGGCACAGGCTGTTTGGCCAGCGCCTGAATCACGATGGGCTCTGCTTCTGCGACGCCTTCGTCCAAGAGTTCCAGCGCCAGCCGCGCGGCATCCTCGCTGGCGTTGTCCAGGTCCTGCGCCTTGCGCGCTGCATTCAAGGCGCCGCCCTTGTCGCCAGCAGCCAAGCGCAGGCGCCCCAGTGCAACCCAGGCAGCAGGGCCTGTCGCGGGGTTGGTCAGCTCGTCTACGAGGGCCTGTTCGACGACCTTGGCTGCCAGCGCCTTGTCGCTGGCGCGTCCATACATTTGGGGCAGCGCAGACAGCGAGGCCGCCTTGGCGCGAGGCGGGGACTGTGCGAGTTCCTGCCGCAACAGGTCCGGGGTTTCTCCAATGCGGTTGAGCGCCACCAGGATTTGCAACACATAGCGGTTGGCTTCGCGGGATTGGGGCAGGGCCTCTTTCCATGCCCGGGCTGCAGCCAGGGCGTATTCGCCCGAGCGGGCTTGCAGGGCAATGTCCGCCGCCCGTTGGTAGAGCTGGCCGTCGGCGCTGCGGCGCGCGGCTTCGAGCATGAACGCGTAGCCAGCGCCAGGGTCACCTGTGCGTGCGCTGACTTCGCCCAGAAAAATTTCGTAGAACAGCTCAGCGTCCAGAGCCGGGTTGGATGCAGCCGGTGGCACACTGGTGGTGGCGCGGTTGACGCTGCTGGGTTGCTGGGCCCATGCGGATTGGGCGGCAACCGCCACTGCGGCAGCGAATGCGGCGGTTCGAAAGCTGTGAAAGAGCACCATCGGGCCATAATAATCCATGCCTGTGAAGCCGTTGCCCGGCCCTATGTATGCCTGAGTTGCCCGAAGTGGAAGTGACCCGCCGCAGCTTTGCCGAAGCGATTGCGGGAGCCAAAATTCAAACCGTGGTTCTGGGTAAGCCACTTCGCTGGCCCCTGGGCTGTGACCCCCTGTCGTTGGTGGGTCAGCAGGTCGTGGGGCTGCGCCGGCGGGGCAAGTACCTGCTGGCAGACACCAGCGGGGGGCTTTTGCTGATCCACCTGGGCATGTCGGGCAGTTTGCGTTTTGCGTATGGGTTGCCAACAGCTGGGCCGCACGATCATTTTGATCTGGTGACGGACAAGGGAACCCTGCGACTGCATGACCCGCGCCGGTTTGGAGCAGTCGTGTTTGCAGCGGGTGAACAAGCCCCCGTGGCCGTGAAGCTGCTCGGAGCCCTGGGCATGGAGCCTTTGTCGGACGCTTTCTCTTTGCCGGATTTTCAGGCAGGTCTGAAAAAAAGCCGTGTGCCCATCAAGCAGCTGCTGCTGGCTGGCCATCTGGTGGTGGGTGTCGGCAATATTTATGCATCCGAAGTGCTGTTCATGGCGGGCATCCGGCCCACGGCGGTGTCCGCTCGCATTGGGGCAGGGCGGGTGCGCCGTTTGTACGAAGCCATTCGTGTGGTGCTGGCGCGTGCCGTAGATCTGGGGGGGAGTACCTTGCGCGATTTTTCGAATGCGGAGGGCATGGCCGGGCACTTTCAGACCACTGCCAATGTATACGGGCGCGAAGGCGCCCCTTGTCACGTGTGCGGGACAGCGATAGGGCTTTTACGTCAGGGGCAGAGGAGCAGCTACTTTTGCCCCCAGTGCCAGCGGCCCTAGGTCGGCGCTGTTCAACGATTGGTGCAGAGACCAGCTTGGGAGTCGCATAAAAGCACCCGTGTCCGGGCTTGCAACAGCCTGCGTGCGGTCGATGCTATATTTTGTGTATGTCTACCTTGTAGGCCATTCATAGATCTGTGGGAGCAAAGTGGGACCTTCATTCAACGAACAGTTCGACCAGCATGGCGCCTGGCGGCGGGAGTTCGCCCAGCAGCTCAAGCGGCTGGCCGAGTGGATGTCCTCGCATGACCTGATGGATGCCGCTGTGCAGGAGCGACTGCATCGCCTGGAGGAGCAGGTCCGCAGTGACAAAGTCATGGTGGCCTTTGTGGCGGAGTTTTCCCGTGGCAAATCGGAACTGATCAATGCGATCTTCTTTGCTGACTATGGGCGCCGCATCATGCCTGCAAGCGCAGGCCGCACCACCATGTGTCCTACAGAGCTGGGTTACGACGCCACTGTGGCGCCCAGTCTCCGGCTGCTTCCCATCGAAACCCGCCTGCAGATGCAAGGTCTGGCCGAGTGGCGGATGAAGACCGAACGCTGGACAGAAATTCCCCTCGATGTTGGCAATGCAGACCAGATCGCCAAGGCCCTGGAGAAAGTGGCCGAGGTGCGCAAGGTCAGCCTGGACAATGCCCGAGCGCTGGGTTTCTGGCACGATGAGCTGACCGATGAGAACCCCGTGCCCGATGCCCAGGGCCTGGTGGAAGTGCCCATGTGGAGGCACGCCATCATCAATATTCCCCACCCGCTGCTCAAGCAGGGGCTGGTGATTCTGGACACTCCCGGCCTGAACGCAGTGGGCGCAGAGCCCGAGTTGACCGTCAACCTGATCCCGCAGGCGCATGCGGTGGTCTTCATTCTGAGTGCCGATACTGGCGTCACCCGCTCGGATCTTTCCATCTGGCGTGAGCATCTTGCTATATCGCCCGACAGCATGGATGCGCGGCTTGTCGTGCTGAACAAGATCGACACGCTGTGGGATACGCTGAACAGCGCCGAGCAGGTGCAGTCCCAGATGGAGCGCCAGTGCAGCACGTCGGCAGAGATGCTGGGTGTGCCGCTGGAGAGGGTGGTCCCCGTATCAGCCCAGAAGGGGTTGGTTGCCAAGATCACGGCGGATGATGTCTTGCTGGAAACCAGTGGTTTGCCTGTTCTGGAGGAAGCCCTGGCCAAAGGCATCATGGGTCGGCGCAGATCTATTTTGCGGGCGGCCGTTTCCGCAGGGGTGGCCAGCCTGCGTACAGAGACTGGACGGGTTATCAACATTCGCCGCCGGGATCTGGATGACCAGATGGCCGAGTTGCGCAGCCTGCGAGGCAAGAATGCCTCGGTGATCGAATCCATGCGCCACCGTATTGAGCAGGAGCAGCGTGAATTCGATTTGAGCACCGCCAAGATCCAGGCTGTGCGTGCTGTGCACCTCAAGCTCTTGCGGGATGTGTTTCAGCAACTGGGCGCCAAAGCGCTCAAGGCTGAGTTGTCGGAGTTGGCGCAGACGCTACAGCAAAAAGGCCTCAAGCTGGGCGTCAAGAAAATCTATGTCCAGACCTTTGACAAACTGCGTGGAACGCTGGACAAGGCGCAGGCCTCAGGCACAGAAATTCAGGCCATGTTAGGCGGGACCTTCCGTCAGCTCAATGCCGAATTCGGGTTTTCGCTTCAGGTGCCCACGCCGCCCCAGCTGGAGCACTTCACGCATGACCTGAACCAGATCGAACAAAGCCATCTGCAGTACCTTGGGGTAGGCAATGCGTTGAAACTGGCGCAGCCGGAGTTCGCAGAGCGGCTGGTGCGGGCTCTGGCCATGCGGTTGCGCACGGTATATGAATCGGCCGCCAACGATCTGGAGTTGTGGAGCAAGTCGGCGACAGCGCAACTTGATGCGCAATTGCGCGAGCGCCGACGTAGCTTTGCGCGTCGCATCGAGGCGGTGGACCGCATACAGCAAGCCGCCAGCGGGCTGGTGGAGCGTATTTCGGAAATTGAGGCGGGTGAAGAGGCCCTGGGCTCGCTGGAGCGCAGGCTGCAGGAGCTTACCTCCCAGCTGATTGCCTTGCCGGGCCTGGAGTCCGCAGCTTCCGACGCGCATCTTGTGTCGGCATGATTGCGCCCGCAGAGGGCGCGCGCGTCGCCGAACGCGTGGTGGCATGGCAGGCCACCCATGGCCGCAACCACCTGCCCTGGCAGCAAACCCAAGACCCCTATCGGGTATGGCTGTCAGAGATCATGCTGCAGCAAACCCAGGTCAGCACGGTGCTGGACTACTACGCACGGTTCCTGGCACGATTCCCGGACGTCAGCGCCTTGGCAAACGCGCCCCAGGACGAGGTGATGGGGCTTTGGAGTGGTTTGGGCTACTACAGCCGGGCACGCAATCTGCACCGTTGTGCACAGAAGGTCGTAGCTGATCACGGGGGAATGTTTCCTCGCACAGCGGAGATTCTGGCGACCCTGCCAGGCATCGGCCGATCGACGGCGGGAGCCATTGCTGCATTCTGTTTCTCGGAGCGGGTGCCGATACTGGATGCCAACGTGCGGCGGGTGTTGACGCGCCTGCTGGGGTTTGACAAAGACATGGCGTCTGCCGCCAACGAACGCCTGCTGTGGGGGATGGCGGAGTCGCTGCTACCCACCAAAGACCTGGCCCAAGCAATGCCCCGATACACCCAGGGGCTCATGGACCTGGGGGCCTCGATTTGTACTCCACGCGCTCCCCGCTGTTCCGACTGTCCCTTGATGGAGTCATGCAAGGCGTTGGCAGATGGTGACCCAGAGCGTTATCCCGTCAGGACGCGGAAACTGGTCCGCAGATCCGAGTCGTGGCAGTTGGTAATCCTCCGTGATGGCCTTGGTCGCGCCTGGCTGCAACGGCGCCCGCCAACGGGCATTTGGGCAGGCATGCATTGCGTGCCTGTCTTTCCGGGGGATGCTGAGTGTGGTGCTTTTGTGGAAAGCCTTGGCGACTCGTCACGGTACTTGCGGGAAGAGCTGTCTCCTTTTTTGCATGTGCTCACACACAGGGACTTGCATCTCCATCCGATACTGATCAGTGGGGATTTCGCGGGAGATGCCCTGGGGGATGGCGAGTGGCTCGGGCCGGACCAATGGC
This sequence comes from Acidovorax sp. Q11, assembly GCF_054950075.1. Taxonomy (NCBI): domain Bacteria; kingdom Pseudomonadati; phylum Pseudomonadota; class Betaproteobacteria; order Burkholderiales; family Comamonadaceae; genus Acidovorax; species Acidovorax sp. Q11. The sequence continues at coordinate 20,442 of NZ_JBUDZG010000040.1, forward strand.
CGTCTGTGGGCTTGCCTGCCCCAATCCGCAAACTGCTGGACGCGACCCAAGCCCGGTTGTGGTGACGGCTTGAGGGCCTTTCGCAGCCCGACCTCCGCTCTATGGTCAGCGGCCGTCGAGTTCCCGGTGGCGCTTCAACGCCGTCCAGCGGTCGCTGAAGGCCTCGGCGAGCCGTTCCACCAGATAGACCGAGCGGTGCTGCCCGCCCGTGCAGCCAATGGCGACTGTCACATAGCTTCGGTGGTTCCTGTCGAGCATGTCCAGCCAATGCGCCAGGAACTGCTCTATGTGGGCGCGCATGAGGTTGACGTCGGGCTGCAGGCGCAGGAAGTCCGCAACCGGTTGGTCTAGCCCCGTCAGATCGCGCAGCGTCGGCTCGTAGTGGGGGTTGGGCAGCATCCGCACGTCAAAGACATAGTCTGCATCCATGGGGATGCCGCGTTTGAATGCGAAGGACTGAAACACCAGGGTCAATTGCCCTTGCGCAGTAGACATCAGGCTTTTGACGTAACTTTGCAGCTGCGACGCCCGTATCGTGCTGGTGTCGATGACATGCGACTGCTCACGCAAGTCGGCCAGCAGTTCGCGCTCCAGTTCGATGATCTGCACCAAGGCCCGTCGTCCCTGTTGGAGATCGTCATGGGAGAGGGGGTGGCGGCGGCGTGTTTCGGAGAACCTCCGCACCAGGGTGTCGATGGTGGCATCCAGAAAAATTGATTGCACGGCCACCCCCTGGCTGCGCAGGCGATTCAGCTCCTGGGGGACCTGGTGCAGCGAGGTCGCGCTGCGCACGTCCATGGCGATGGCTACCCGGTTCCCGTGGTGGCGATGCTCGAGCGCAACGAAGGTGGGCAGCAGCTCGGGTGGGAGGTTGTCTACGCAGTAGTACCCGGCGTCTTCCAGGGCATGCAAGGCCACGGACTTCCCTGAGCCCGACATCCCTGTGATCAGGACAATTTCAAGTGCCATCAGTCATTCCCTGCCAGGGTTGTTGAGACATGGTTCAGCATCTCACGGGCGTGGGCCAGGGTGGTGTCTGTTGAGCGCTCACCACCCAGCATGCGCGCAATCTCGACAACACGCTGCTCTTCCTGAACGGCCAGTACCGTGCTGCTGGTGCCGGTGGGGCTCTTTCGTTTGGCCACCTTGAGATGGTGGTGCGCGCAAGCCGCGACCTGGGGGAGATGGGTCACAGCCAGGACCTGGCGGTCCTTGCCAAGTTGCTGCATCAACCGGCCCACGGTTTCAGCGACAGCGCCACCCACGCCAGAATCCACCTCGTCAAAGATGAGGGTGGGCGCCATGCCCAGCTCGCTCGTGGTGACAGATATGGCAAGCGAGATGCGTGACAGTTCACCGCCAGAGGCAACCTTGCCAATCGGTTTGGGGCTCATGCCTGGATGGCCAGCGACCAGAAAGACCACATCATCCATTCCGTGGGCTGCGGGTTCCTCGGCACGGGTCAGGGACACCTCAAACCTTCCGCCCTCCATGCCCAGTCCATGCATGGCTTGGGTGATGGCGGTCGATAGCTTGGGGGCCGCCTTGGCACGCGCCTGCGACAGCGCCCGAGCTGCTGCCTGGTAAACCTTGGCACTGGTTGCCTCAGCGGCTTGCAGCTGATCCAGGTCGGTGGCTGCGTCCAGTTGGTGCAGCTCGGCCTTCCAGTCCTGCAGCAGCGCCGGCAAATCCCCGGGTGCCCGCTTGTATCTGCGGGCGAGGGTCATCCACTGCGACAGGCGTGCATCCAGTTCAGCCAGGCGTTGTGGATCAATGTCGGCATGCCGCAGGTACGAATGCAGCGAGTGGACTACGTCGTTGGCTTGTGCAAGGCTCGATGCCAGGATATCGGCCAAACTGACAAATTCGGGTTCGATGTGCTCCTGGGTTTGTAGAAGCAAATGTGCCTTCGTCAGGGCGCTGAGTGCGCCGGCCTCATCGGCTTGCAGGGTTTGGACAGCCCCATCAGCTGCATCCAGAAGCGCTTGTGCGTGCGACAGCCTTTTGTGTTGCGCATCCAGCTCATCCCATTCACCGGTGGCGGGGGCCAGCTTTTCCACTTCACTGATTTGCCATTGCAGACGTTCGCGCTCCTGCTGCAAGGTGGCCTGGGCCTGGCGTGCCTGCTGCAGGGCCTTCTGGTCCGTGCGCCACTGAGACCAACGGAGTTGGGTGTCGGCGGTGCTGGTGCCCGCAAACGCATCCAGCAACCCGCGCACTGATTCAGGGCGCGTAAGGCTCTGCCAGGCGTGTTGTCCATGGATGTCGAGCAGCATGTCCCCCAGTGCGCGCAACTGTGCTGCCGTGGCGGGGGTTCCATTGATCCAGGCGCGGCTTTTTCCCTGGGCATCCACTGTGCGCCGCAGCAAAAGCATGTCGTCAGAATCAAACCCGGCTTCTTCCAGCCAAGGCCGGACATGCTTTGGGCAATCGAATTCAGCGCAGATGTCTGTGCGGGGGCTGCCCTCGCGCACAACCCCTGCATCCGAGCGCGCACCCAAGGCCAGTTGTAAAGCATCGATCAGAATGGACTTGCCCGCCCCAGTTTCGCCGGTCAGCACAGTGAAGCCAGGCTGGAGTTCAAGTTCCAGTGTCTGGACAATCACAAAATCACGCAACGTGATCCGCCGGAGTGCCATGGTCAGGAGCCTCCCTCATTCCAGCGCAGCTTTTTGCGCAGCGTTGCAAAGTAGTTCCATCCCTGCGGGTGCAGGAACCGTACACAGTGCTCTGACCGTTTGACCAGGATGCGGTCGCCGTGGAGCAGAGAGGCCAATGACTGCATGTCAAAGTTGGCGCTGACATCGCGTCCGCTCACCACCTCTACGGCCACCTCCGTTGCATCGGACAAAACGATGGGTCGGTTGGACAAGGTGTGCGGTGCAATGGGCACCAGCACCCAACCCGGGATGGATGGGTGCAGCATGGGGCCGCCGGCTGACAGCGAGTAGGCCGTCGAGCCGGTAGGCGAGGCGATGATGAGTCCGTCGGCGCGCTGATTAGCCACCAGCCGACCGCCCACTTCTACCCGCAACTCCACCATGCCTGAGGTGGCGCCGCGGTTCACGACCACATCGTTCATGGCAAGGGCTTCAAACACTATTCGCTCATCACGCACCACAGTGGCATGCATCAGGGGGCGGAGATCCTCTTCGTATGCTCCCTTGAGCATGGGTGAAAGGGTCGCCTGATAAGTGTCAAACGGGATGTCAGTGATAAAACCCAGCCGCCCCTGGTTGATCCCAATCAGCGGCGTTCCAAACCGCGCGAGCCTGCGGCCGATGCCCAGCATCGTGCCGTCCCCACCCACTACCAAGCCCAAGTCGCACCGGGCCCCGATCTCGTCTACATTCAGCGAGGGGTAGTCATGCGTCAGCCCTGCGTTGCTGGCGGTCTCCGCTTCCAGCGCCACCTCACAGCCCTGGCGTTCGAGAAAGTGGGCGATGTCTTCCAAGGCCTGGCGAGAGCTGTCGCCCGTGGAGCCCGCAGATGAAGCTTGGTACTTGCCTATGAGTGCGACATGGCGGAAATTGGACGTCATCGCGAAATTACATCATTAAAATCATTCCATGCTCGATGACCGCGCCAAGTTGTTGCTCAAAGCCCTGGTCGAGCGTTATATCGCCGACGGACAGCCGGTGGGGTCCCGGACCCTGTCCAGGGCTTCCGGCCTGGATTTGTCGCCTGCCACGATCCGTAATGTCATGGCTGATCTGGAAGAGCTGGGGCTGATCGCAAGCCCTCACACTTCGGCGGGTCGAATTCCCACCGCGCGGGGCTACAGGCTGTTTGTGGACACCATGCTTACCGTGCAGCGAGATCCATTGACGGCGCCCCAGCTTGCCCCGGAGCAGCCGCAGAAGGTGATCGCCAACGCGGCGCAGCTGCTTTCCAATCTGTCGCAGTTTGTGGGTGTCGTGATGGCGCCTCGGCGCACCTCCGTGTTTCGCCACATCGAGTTCTTGAGGCTCTCCGAGCGGCGCTTCCTGGTCATCATCGTCTCGCCCGAGGGCGATGTGCAGAACCGGGTGATCTTTACCGAAGCGGACTACTCCCAGTCTCAGCTCATTGAAGCCTCCAACTTCCTGAACGCGCACTACGCGGGGCTCGCGATGGAGCAGGTGCGCGAGCGACTGAAGTCTGAGGTGGATGTGCTGCGCGGCGAAATTGCGTCGCTGATGCAGGCGGCGGTGAACGTTGGGTCCGAAGCATTGTCGGAGGCACAGGATGCAGTCGTCATCTCTGGCGAGCGCAACCTGCTGGCAGTCAGCGACTTTTCCAGTGACATGGGCAACCTGCGGCGGGCCTTTGATCTCTTCGAGCAAAAGACGCAGATCTTGCGCCTGCTCGATATCTCCAGTCAGGCCGAAGGTGTGCGCATCTACATTGGTGGGGAGAGCCAGGTCGTGCCTTTTGAAGAGTTGTCCATTGTCAGTGCCCCTTACGAAGTAGATGGCACGGTGGTGGGTACGCTGGGAGTGATCGGCCCCACGCGCATGCCGTATGACAGGATGATTCAGATTGTGGACATCACCTCCAAGCTCGTCTCCAACGCGCTCAGCCATCGCAAGTAAGCCCCTACAATACGGCGCTTGCCCCGTTGTATAGCGCTGGAGCATGGCTTGGGGCGTTAGCTCAGTTGGTTAGAGCAGAGGACTCATAATCCTTTGGTCGTTGGTTCAAGTCCAACACGCCCTACCACCCATCGGTCGCATGGGGGGTCATCGTGATCAAAGCCATTTTTCAACGGCAATGTGCCCTGTTTCTCTTTGAGACGCCTTGGAGTGCATTACAATCGTGGCTTGCGCTGAATTAGATTTTGTTTGCGATAGCCACTACCAAGTGGAAGCAAGTAAAAAAAATGATTTCAAGGGTCGCCAAGAAATCATGCTATAATTCAAAGCTTAGCGGCTGTAGCTCAGCTGGATAGAGTACTTGGCTACGAACCAAGGGGTCGTGGGTTCGATTCCTGCCAGCCGCACCAATGTTTAAAGCCTGCAATCGCAAGATTGCAGGCTTTTTCATTTGTCCGCGCGCTTTGCGCTGATCGGGAGTATCTGGCGATGAGCAAGGCTTTTACCAAAGAGACCGATGGTGCTGATGACGATGAGTTGGCGTTGCCGCCGTTGCCTGCCGGAGGCAAGAACTACATCACGCCCGAGGGGTATGCGCGTTTGCGGGATGAGTTGCTCGACCTGATCGACAACGAGCGCCCCAAGATGGTGGATGTGGTGCATTGGGCGGCGAGCAACGGCGACCGTTCCGAGAACGGCGACTATCTGTATGGCAAGAAGCGCCTGCGCGAAATTGATCGGCGCATCCGGTTCCTGACCAAGCGACTGGAGATCGCCGAGGTGGTCGATCCCGGCCAACATGCAGGAAGCGACCAGGTCTTCTTTGGTGCGACGGTGACCTATGTGGACGACGAAGGTGTCGAGCGCACCATTACCATCATGGGCATTGACGAAGCCGACAGTCGCGAATCGCAGGTCAGCTGGATTTCCCCTGTGGCGCGAGCGCTGCTCAAGGCCCGTGTGGGGGACGAGGTTCAGCTGCCAACCCCCGGTGGCGTTCGCCATCTGGAGGTGGTGGAGGTCCGCTACCGAGCCTGTCAGATGTTTTGTGTGTGAGGCATAGCATGTCAACAAGGAGCATGAATGCCACGCAAGACGAAGACAACCGCAGCAGCGGACAAGGCGGCGCAGCCGCAATTCTCAGCCGCAGCGCTT
>NZ_JBUDZG010000041.1:0-25262 GCF_054950075.1 Acidovorax sp. Q11
CATCCTGGCGCTGGCCAAGAGCTTGGACCTGGAGGTGGTGGCGGAGGGGGTGGAGACGACGGGGCAGCTGAGCTTTCTGCGGCTGCACGGGTGTGAGGGGTTCCAGGGGTATTTGTTTGGGCGGCCCGGGCCGGTGGGGGAAATGGATGTTTTCCTGCACCCACACCGCTGACGGGGCCTCGGCCAGCGCACCTGCGGTGGTCGCCACAAGCGGCATGACCGAGCACTGGTGCGTGTTGCATGTGAAGGCGTAGGCATGTTTTTTGACAAAGTGCTGGACCGCGAGGCCCCCGGAATACGTGGACTGATTTTGGTGCTGGCGGCGGCCCTGCTGGGGGCCGTGCTGGTGGTGCAAGGAGCGCTGCAGTGGCGCAGCACCGAGCGAGCGGCCGAGCGGTCGCGCCTGCTGCAGCAGACGGCCGACGCCCTGATGAGCCAGACCACGGGCGGCTCCATGCTGGGTGCGGTGTCGCTGCTGGGCCTGAGCGAACCCCTGCTCAAGGAAATGGCCTTGGGCCACTTGCCCCCCGACAACCCCGATGCGCTAGCGCGGCTGGCTGTGGCGCGTGGACGGTTTTTGGTCAACGGCGTCTATGTGATCTCGGCAGACGGCACGGTGGTGGCGCATGAGACGCCCGGCACCCGCTCCACGGGGCTCAACCTGGCGTTCCGGCCGTATTTTCAGCAGGCCATCCGGGGCGCTGTCAGTGTGTACCCCGCCGTCGGCAGCAACACGCAGGAGCGGGGCCTGTACTACGCCGCGCCGCTGTATGAGGGCGACACGCCGACCGGCTCCATCATCGGGGTGGTGATGTTCAAGCAGGGTTTCGAACCCGTAGACCTGCTGCTCAAGCGGGCGGGGTTGCCCACGGTGCTGCTCTCGCCCCAGGGGGCTGTGTTTTCCTCCACACGCCCCGAATGGCAGTTTGCCGTGGCGCCGCCGCTGACCCAGGCGCGCATTGACGCCCTGCGCGCATCGGGTCAGTTCGGGCAGTTCTTCGAAAAAGGCGTGGCCTCGGCCCTGCCGTTTGCTGCCGATGCGGGCGAGGTGGTGCTCAACGGCATGGCCTATGCGGTGGCACACCGCGCCATCCAATGGAACGATCCAGGGGGGCAGTGGCAACTGGTGATGCTCGACGACATCAGCGCTCTGATGACATCCACCCAGCGGGTGCAGGTAGGGGCCGTCGCGTTTGTGGTCATCAGCCTGCTGGGCCTGTTGCTGCTGGACCTGCTGCGCAGCCGCGCACGGGTGGCGTCGGCGCTGGAGCGGTTCCGCTTGCTGGGCGCGGCGCTGGAGAGCAGCCCGGTCTCGGTGGTCATCACCAATGGCGAAGGCTACATCGACTGGGTCAACCCACAGTTCGAGCGCAACACCGGCTACACGCTGGAGGAAGTGCGCGGCAAAAAACCATCGCTGGTCTCCAGTGGGCAGACCCCGGCGCAGACCTACCAGGTCATGTGGTCCGCGCTGCTGTCGGGGCAGTCGTGGCAGGGCCACTTCGTGAACCGGCGCAAGGACGGCAGCACCTACCACGACGAAGCCACGCTGTCGCCGGTGTTTGATGGCAAGGGGCGGCGCATTGGCATCGTAGGCCTGCACGAGGATGTGTCCGCGCGCATTGAGGCCCAGAAAGAGCTGGAGCGGCGCGAACGCCTGCTCAACGAGCTGCTGGAGCAGCAGACGGCCATTTTTGACAATGCACCGCCCATCGTGCTGGTGTGCGACGGGCATTTCCGGCAGTTCAATCCGGCGTTTGTCGAACTCATGGGCGGCACGGCCTCGCAGTTGCTCGGGCTCGGGGTGTCGGTGCTGTTTGGTGGCCCGGGTCACTCGGACCTGTTCACCGCCCGGGTGACGCCCAGCCTGGCCTCGGGCCAGGCGCTGCGCGAGACGGCCACCTTGTTCCGCCTGGACGGCAGCCGTTTCGAGGCGCGCCTGGCGAGGCGCAGCCTCAAGATGGACGACTTCGGCACGGCCTCCATCTGGGTGATCGAGGATGTCAGTGACCAGCGGCGTGCCGAGCTGGCCATCCAGCAGACCAAGGAACGCCTGGAGCTTGCCCAGGAGGCAGGAAAGATCGGCGTGTTCGACCTGAACCTGCTGACCGGCGAGATCCTGTGGTCCGACAAGCTCGCGCAGATGATGGGCCTGCCGCCTGGCACCCAGCCCGATGGCCGAGATTTCTGGCTCAACTGCCTGCACCCCGAAGACCGCCCGCAGGCGGCGGCCTATTTTGACAGCTGCCTGGCCGGAAACGAAGACCATCTGCGTGACTCCTGGCGCATCGTGCGCCCCGATGGCGAGGTGCGCTGGTTCCTGGAAGCCGCACGCATCTTCCGCAACGAGCAGGGGCAGCCCGTGCGGGTGGTCGGGGTCAATGTGGACATCCACGACCAGAAGCTGCTGGAAGAGCAGGTGGCCGGGCAGCTGGACTTCCAGCAGGCCCTGATCGACGCCATCCCCGTTCCCCTGTTCTACAAGGGGGCCGACGGGCGCTACGTGGGTGTCAACCGTGCCTACGAGCAGGCCTTTGGTGTGGAGCGCGAGACCCTGGTGGGCAAGACCGTGATGGACCTGGAGTTCCTGCCCCAGGCCTCGCGCGTGCTTTTTGAGCGCGACAACGCGCTGGTGCTGGCGGGCGGGCAGTCGGTGCACCGGGAGGTGGACCTGCCCTATGCCGATGGCGAGATGCACCACACGCTGTTCTGGCTGCATGGGTTCCGGCGTGCAGACGGAAGCCCCGGCGGCACCATTGGCACGTTTGTGGACATCACCGACCGCCAGCGTGCCGAACAGGAGCTGCGCCGCGCCAAGGAGCTGGCCGAGGAATCCACGGCGCTCAAGTCCAACTTCCTGGCCAACATGAGCCACGAGATCCGCACACCGATGAACGCCATCATCGGCATGTCGCACTTGGCGCTCAAGTCGGGCCTGAGCCCGCGCCAGCACGATTACGTGAGCAAGATCCAGCAGGCGGGCCAGCACCTGCTGGGGGTCATCAACGACATCCTGGATTTTTCGAAGATCGAGGCGGGCAAGCTGGTGGTGGAGCGCCAGCCGTTTTTGCTCGACCGCATGCTGGAGAGCGTGTCCGACGTGGTGGGCTACAAGGCGGGCGCCAAAGGGCTGGAGCTGGTCTGCGACGTGGCGGCCGATGTGCCGCCCAGCCTGGTGGGCGACGCCCTGCGTCTGGGCCAGATCCTCATCAACTTCGCCAACAACGCCATCAAGTTCACCGAATCAGGCGAGATCAGCATTGCCGTGCGGCTGCTGGCGCAAGCGGGTCAGCAGGTGCGCCTGCGGTTTGAGGTGCGCGACACCGGCATCGGCCTGACCGAGGAGCAGATGGGGCGCCTGTTCCAGAGCTTCCAGCAGGCCGACACCTCCACCACCCGCCGCTATGGCGGCACGGGGCTGGGGCTGGCGATCTGCAAGAGCCTGGCCGAACTCATGGGCGGCGAGGTGGGGGTCGAGAGTGTGTTTGGCCAGGGGTCCACCTTCTGGGTGGCCGTGCCGCTGGAGCGTGGCGCAGCGGCCCGGGTGCTGCTGCCGCCGCCCGACCTGCGCGGCAGCCGCGTGCTGGTGGTGGACGACAACCACACGGCGGCCACGGTGCTGTCCGACATGCTGCACGCCATGGGTTTTGAGGTCGAGCAGGCCCATTCCGGCCTGGAGGCGCTGGACCGGCTGCGCGAATCCATGGCCCAGCACAAGCCGTTTGGGCTGCTGCTGCTCGATTGGCACATGCCGGGCATGGACGGGGTAGAGCTGGCGGGCCATATCCGCAGCCTGGGCATGGCCAAGGTGCCGCAGATGCTCATGGTCACCGCCTACGGCCGCGAGGACGTGATGCGCGCCGCGCGGGCGCAGGGCATCGAGACCGTGCTCATCAAGCCCGTCAATGCCTCGGTGCTGTTCGACACCCTCATGCAGCCGCTGGAGCATTCCACGGCCGCCGGGCGCCGCACCGTCTCCCCGGCACCGGCGGCCGACGAGCTGCCGCTGGAGATCCGGGGCGCCCAGGTGCTGCTGGTGGAGGACAACGAACTCAACCAGATGGTGGCCATGGAGCTGCTGTTGGACGCCGGGTTTGCGGTGGACGTGGCGGAGAACGGCCAGATCGCCATCGACCGCATTGAGCGCAAGCACTACGACGCCGTGCTCATGGACATGCAGATGCCCGTCATGGACGGCGAAACCGCCACCCGGGCCCTGCGTAGCAACCCCCGGCATGCCCAGCTGCCCATCATTGCGATGACGGCGAACGCCATGGAGGCCGACCGCCAACGCTGCTTTGCGGCGGGCATGAACGACCATGTGGCCAAGCCCATCGAACCCGCAGCCCTGTGGGCGGCCCTGGGCCGCTGGATACGGCCCCGCGCTGGCCTGGGGGCTGCTGCCAAGGCCGGAGTGCCGTCCGGGCGCACGGGTGAAGACGCCGCCTTGCAGCCGCTGACGCGCAAGCCCGACCTGCCACCCCCGGCAGTGCAGCTGCCCACCGTGGCTGGACTCGATACGACCCTGGGCCTGCAGCGCGCGCTGGGCAAGCCGGGGCTCTATGTGGAGCTGCTGCGCCGGTTTGCCGAGGGGCAGGCGCCGGTGCTGGCCGAGCTGCAGCAGGCCCTGGCCGCCAACAACCTGGGCGTGGCCGAGCGCCTGGCCCACACGCTGCGGTCGGTGGCGGCCAACATCGGGGCGCCTGCCGTGTCGGAGCGCGCCCAGGCGCTGGAGCATGCGCTGCGGTTTCGCCATGGCAACGAGGCCATCGTGCATGTGCTGGCTGAGCTGCGCGCGGCCCTGGTGCCGCTGCTCGCGGGGCTGCAGGCGTGGCTGGTGGAGTCGGTGGTGGTTGCCGAGCCCGCGCCTTTTGTGCTGGAGCCGGGCGGGGAACTGGCGGTGGAGGCGGCGGTGCAGGCCGTGCAGCGCCTGCGCCACCTGCTGGAGCAGGATGACCCTGCAGCCACAGAATTTTTCCAACACAATGGCAAGATACTCGGCGCGGCGTTGGGGAATATCTTCAAGACCGTCGAGATGCACACCCTGAATTTCGATTTCGAGCAGGCCCTGGAGGCCATGGCGGCCGTGCCGGGTTCCGAATCCCTGGCGGCCCCGCTCTCCTGAACGGCACCATCCAACGGCACCATCCAACGGCATTACAAGCAGGACACCCATGGACAACGCGCCCTTTGCCGCCACCCAGGCGACACTCGTTGACAAGCCGATCGCCACGGTGCTGGTGGTGGACGACACGCCCGAGAATCTCACCTTGATGGGCAGCCTGCTGCGCGAGCACTACCTGGTGAAGGTGGCCAACCATGGCGAAAAGGCCATCAAGATCGCCCAGTCGGGCACCCCGCCCGACCTGATCCTGCTCGACATCATGATGCCCGAGGTGGACGGCTACGAAGTCTGCCGGCGCTTGAAGGCGTCGGCGGCCACGCGCGACATCCCGGTGATCTTTTTGACCGCCCGCTCCGATCCCGACGATGAGCGCATGGGCTTGGCACTGGGCGCGGTGGACTACATCACCAAGCCCATCAGCCCGCCCATCCTGCTGGCCCGCGTCAACACCCACCTGGCGCTCAAGGCCACGGCCGATTTCCTGCGCGACAAAAGCTCCTACCTGGAGCGCGAGGTGGCCATGCGCACGCTGGAGGTGCAGGCCATCCAGGACGTGACCATCATGGCCATGACCTCCTTGGCCGAGACGCGCGACAACGAAACCGGCAACCACATCCGCCGCACCCAGCTGTACATGAAGACGCTGGCCGAGCGGCTGCGCCACCACCCGCGCTTCGAGCATGTGCTGAACGACCGCATGATCGAGCTGCTCTACAAGTCCGCCCCGCTGCACGACATCGGCAAGATCGGCATCCCCGACAGCATCCTGCTCAAGCCGGGCAAGCTCACGGTGGAAGAGTTTGAGGTGATGAAAACCCACACCACGCTGGGCCGCAATGCGATCGAAGAGGCCGAGCGGCGCCTGGGCATGCGCGTGGCGTTCTTGAGTGTGTCCAAGGAAATTGCCTACAGCCACCAGGAAAAGTGGGACGGCACGGGCTACCCGCAGGGGCTGGCGGGTGATGCGATCCCGGTGTCGGCACGCCTCATGGCCGTGGCCGATGTGTACGACGCCCTCATCAGCAAGCGCGTATACAAACCCGCGTTTTCACACGATCAGGCCTGTAGCACCATCGTGCGCGGCAAGGGCACCCACTTTGACCCCGACATGGTGGATGCGTTTGTGGACATTGCGGAAGACTTCCGCAGCATCGCGCAGAAATATCCAGACCCTGCATAGGGTTCATCCCCCTGAGTCGCTTCGCGCCTTCCCCCTTCTCTCGAACTACTGCGCAATTCGGGAAGGGGGACGCAGCCAGTGCCGCGAGGCGGCCCTTGCACGGCTGCCCTGGTGTGGGTCGCGCCCACTGCACGGTTCCGCTACGAGACCCGCCTAGAGGTCATCGTGCGCAGGCTTCATGGCTATGCGCGGGGATGGCTTTAGAACGGCGCGTCTTCGCCCTTGGCGGCGTCGGCCTGGGGTGCTGCCGATTCAGCAGCGTCCGCAGCGTCTTCTGCCGCCGGGGTGCTGTCGGCTTCGGGCGCGTCTGGCGCTGCCGCCTGGCGCACAGCCGCCTTGTCGCCAGCGCTCGCAAACTTGCTGTACTTGCCCAGGATGGGCACCAGTTGGCCGTACACGCGCGGGTTGCCGGCCAGGCATTCGCGCTGTTCCAGGAAGTCGGCTTCGCCCGTGAAGTTGCCCACCAGGCCACCGGCCTCGGTCACCAGCAGCGAGCCTGCGGCCACGTCCCAGATCGACAGGCCGGTTTCAAAGAAGCCGTCGGTGAAGCCCGCAGCCACGTAGGCCAGGTCCAGCGCGGCGGCGCCGGGGCGGCGCAGGCCGGCGGTGCGCTGCATCACGTCGGCCATCATGTTCAGGTAGCTCTTGAAGTTGTCGCCCGGGCGGAAGGGGAAGCCGGTGGAGATCAGGCAGTCCTTGAGCTGGGTGCGCTTGCTCACGCGGATGCGGCGCTCGTTCAGGTAGGCGCCTCGGCCCTTGGTGGCGGTGAACAGGTCGTTGCGGGTGGGGTCGTACACCACGGCCTGCTCGACCTTGCCCTTGACGGCCAGCGCGATGCTCACGCAGTACACGGGGAAGCCGTGGATGAAGTTGGTGGTGCCGTCCAGCGGGTCGATGATCCAGACAAATTCCGAATCCTTGGCGCCGTATTCCTTGCCCGACTCTTCGGCCAGGATGCCGTGGCCGGGGTAGGCCGTCAGCAGCGTCTCGATGATGATCTTTTCGGAGGCGTGATCCACCTCGGTCACAAAGTCGTTGATCTGCTTTTGCGAGATCCGCACCGATTCCACGTCCAGGGCCGCGCGGTTGATGATGGCGCCGGCGGCGCGTGCAGCCTTGATGGCCACGTTGAGCATGGGGTGCAGATTGGACGACATAAATTGTGGTGGTTGGCAGCGCACGGCCAGGGTGGCGCGGGCGTCTGCGTACAGGATGAGCGGGGAGGTCAGGCCCGTCCCGGCGATGCGGGCGGCGACAATAGAGGGCGGGATTTTACCCGCAGTGCCCTTTTTTGCCTAACCGGCCGCTTTTCCCCTCCTGCTCCGCCCGCCCATGAAGACCCGTTTTGTCCTGATCAACACCAGCCACGCCGGCAATGTGGGCGCCGCCGCCCGCGCCATGAAGACCATGGGGTTCGACGACCTGGTGCTGGTGGCGCCCCGCTGGGCCAACGTGCTCAGGCGCGAGGAAACCATCCAGCGCGCCAGCGGCGCCCTGGACGTGCTGAACAACGCGCGCATCGTTGACACGCTGGACGAGGCGCTGGATGGTATCAGCCACCTGTGCGCCACCGCCATGACGCCGCGCGACTTTGGCCCGCCCACAGCCGCGCCCCGTGCCCACTTTGAAATGCTATTAAATCAGGAGCTACCAATGCAGGATGGATGCGCGCAAGAGGCCGAAAATGTTTCAAATCCAGAGGCGCCTGAGCCCGGAGCAGCCCGCCAGGCGGGCGTGGCCTTTCTGTTTGGTTCCGAGCGCTTTGGCATGACCAACGAGGATGTCTACCGCTGCCACGTGGCGCTGTCGATTCCCACCAACCCCGGCTTCGGCTCGCTCAACCTGGGCGCGGCCATCCAGGTGATTGCCTACGAATGGCGCCAGGCGCTGGGCGGTTTTGCGGTGCAGGACGCCACGCCTGCCCGCGCGCTGGCCGATGCCGCGCAGGTGGCGGGCATGCTGGGCCATTGGGAGCAGGCGCTCACCTCCATCGGCTTTCTGGACCCGGCCGCGCCCAAGAAGCTCATGCCCCGCCTTAACCAGCTTTTCAACCGTGCGCAGCTCAGCCCCGAGGAAATCCACATCTTGAGAGGTGTCGCCAAGGCCATGATCGAGACGGCCGAGGTGAAACGATAGACTGTGCAGCCCATAAACACATAACCCAAAGAACCGATGTTTGCCCGCCTGCGTTCCGATATCCAGTGCATCCTCGACCGCGATCCTGCCGCGCGCAGCACGTGGGAGGTGATCACCTGTTATCCGGGCCTGCATGCGATCTGGCTGCACCGCCCCGCGCACTGGTGCTGGAACAACGGCCTCAAATGGCCCGGCCGCTTCATCTCCAACTTCTCGCGCTGGCTCACGGGCATTGAGATCCACCCCGGCGCCAAGATCGGCGAGCGCGTGTTTTTCGACCATGCCATGGGTGTGGTGGTGGGCGAGACGGCAGAGATTGGCGACGGCTGCACCATCTACCAGGGCGTGACGCTGGGCGGCACCTCGCTTTACAAGGGCGCCAAGCGCCATCCCACGTTGGGCAAGGACGTGGTGGTGAGTGCGGGCGCCAAGGTGCTGGGCGGCTTTGAAGTGGGTGACGGCGCCAAGATTGGCAGCAATGCCGTGGTCATCAAGCCCGTGCCCGCAGGCGCCACGGCCGTGGGCATTCCGGCGCGCATCATTCCGTCCAAAGAGGGCCAGAGCGCCGACGTGACCGAGCCGCAGCAGGCCCGCAAGTTCACGGCCTACGGCATCACGCAAGAGGACGATCCTCTGTCGCAGGCCATGCGCGGCCTGATCGACAACGCCTCGTCGCAAGAGCACCAGATTGCGCTTTTGTGGCAAGCGATCGAAAAGCTCTCTGCCGCCAACCAGCAGGCCAAGGACTGCGTGCCCTGTGACGCGGCGATCAAGGAACAGTTCGAGGCGGGCAAGCTCAACGAGCTGGTGGGCAAGTAGGCGGCCCGTCCCGGTGGGTTGATTGCTCCTGAAAATATAGCTGCTAGCGCTTGATGGACGGGCGGTAGCGGCTATTTTTCTTTGAGGAATCTCTGGTCAGGCCGTGCGCGGTGCGCGAATGGCTGTCTTGGGCCGGAACGCCTTGCAGACTTCGTCGCGCGTTTCCAGGTACGGCCCGCCGATCAAATCAATGCAGTAGGGCACGGCAGCAAAGATGCCGGGCACGATCTGCTTGCCGTCGGCGTCTTTCAGCCCTTCCAGCGTTTCGGCAATCGCTTTGGGCTGGCCGGGCAGGTTGATGATGAGGCTCTGGCCCCGCACCACGGCCACCTGGCGCGAGAGGATGGCGGTGGGCACAAACTTCAGGCTGATCTGGCGCATCTGTTCGCCAAAGCCCGGCATCTCCTTGTGTGCCACGGCCAACGTGGCCTCGGGCGTCACGTCGCGCAGCGCGGGGCCGGTGCCGCCGGTGGTCAGCACCAAGGCGCAACCGGCGTCCACCAGCTCGATCAGTGTCGCGCTGATGCCCGCCTGTTCGTCGGGGATCAGGCGCGGTTCGAAGGTGATGGGGTTGTGCAGCGCACGCGTGAGCCAGTCCTGCAGCGCGGGCAGGCCCTTGTCTTCATACACGCCGGTGCTGGCGCGGTCGCTGATGGAGACGATGCCGATCTTGACGGCGTCGTGGAGGAGCGCGTCACTCATCGCCATGGTCCTCGTCCATACCGCTGGCGTCTGCCGTGCCCGTGCCACCCAGGTGCTCGCGCACCAGCTGGAACAGCTCGCGGTAGGCGCG
Source organism: Acidovorax sp. Q11 (assembly GCF_054950075.1). Taxonomy (NCBI): domain Bacteria; kingdom Pseudomonadati; phylum Pseudomonadota; class Betaproteobacteria; order Burkholderiales; family Comamonadaceae; genus Acidovorax; species Acidovorax sp. Q11. The sequence goes on from NZ_JBUDZG010000041.1 coordinate 10,054, forward strand.
GCCCTTGCGGGGTGCCAGGCCTTGCGAGACCTGGACATTGGCCTCTTTGCCCGCAGGTTGGGCATCCTTGCGCGCCTGGCGGATCAGTGCGCGCAGCTGCTGGGTGTCGGTGCTGGGGTGCTCGGCCATCCAGGCGGCCAGGGTGTCGTCATCGGCAATCAGGCGGTCGCGCCATTGTTCGGCCAGGTGCAACTGCAGCTTCTCGGTGGCCGAGCCCTTGTGCTGCTCTTCCAGGGCCTGGCGGGCGGCGTCCACCAGTTCGGGTTCCAGCTTGCGCATGAGCTTGCCCACGTACTGCATCTGGCGGCGTTTGCCTTCAAAGTTGGTGATGCGCTTGGCCTCGGCCAGTGCGTCCACCAGCTTGTCGGGCAGGCCCACGGCGTCGAACAGGTCGGCGCGCAGGTTCAAAAGCTCCTTGCCCAGGTCCTGCAGTTCGTCGCTCTCGCGCTTGAGATCGGTGCGGCTGGCATCGGGCGTGCCTTTGAGTTCGGCCTTGAGCTGAATGTCCAGTTCGCTGCCTTCGGCAACGAACTGGCCTCGCACAAAGTAGCCTTTTTTGGGTTTGCGTGACATGGGTGGTGGGGGCAAAAAACAAGTGGCGCAGAGCGCGCCACAGCGGCAAGTATCATAGCTGCCGCTATGAATAAACCCTCCAACCGCGCCCCGCGCACCCGCGGCGCGCTGGCAGTTGCTCCTGCAGCTGCCACCTCCCGCACCCCCGACAGCGGCTTCAGCTACAGCCGCCCGTTTTTTGAAGAGCTGGTGGACCGTGCCCTGGCGCATGCCAAAAAGCTGGGCGCCACCGATGCGGGCGCCGAGGCGTCCGAAGGCTGCGGCCTGTCGGTCAGCGTGCGCAAGGGCGAGCTGGAGAACGTGGAACGCAACCGCGACAAATCGCTGGGCGTGACGGTCTACATTGGCCACCGCCGGGGCAATGCCAGCACGTCGGACTTCTCCAGCAAGGCCATCGAGCAGACCGTGCAGGCGGCCTACGACATTGCCCGCTTCACGGCCGAAGACCCGGTGGCCGGCCTGCCGGATGCCGATGACATCGCGCCCGCAGACACGCACCGCGATCTGCAACTGTTCCACCCTTGGGCCGTCACCAGCGAAGAAGCGGCCGAGATGGCCAAGGCCTGCGAGGCCGCCGCGCTCAAGACGCACCGCCGCATCACCAACAGCGAAGGTGCGGGCGTCTCGGCGCAGCAAAGCCATTTCTTCAGTGCCCACACGCGGGGCTTTCGTGGCGGCTATGCCAGCTCGCGCCACAGCTTCTCGGTGGCACCCATTGCCTCGCTGCCGGGCAAGAACGCCGAGATGCAGCGCGATGCCTGGTACAGCTCCATGCGCAACGCGGCCGACCTGGCCTCGCCCGAGGCCGTGGGCCGCTACGCCGCGCAGCGCGCCCTGAGCCGCCTGGGCAGCCGCAAGATCCCCACCACCCAATGCCCTGTGCTGTTTGAATCCACCCTGGCCGCCGGCCTGCTGGGCGGCTTTGTGCAGGCCGTCAGCGGCGGCTCGCTGTACCGCAAGAGCAGCTTCTTGCTCGACTCGCTGGGCAAGATGGTCTTCCCCAAGCACATCGACATTTTGGAAGACCCCTTCATCCTGCGCGGCAAGGGCAGCTCGCCATTCGATGAAGAAGGCGTGCGCGTGGCACCGCGCAAGGTCGTCAAGGGCGGGCGGGTGGAGGGCTACTTCCTGTCCAGCTACTCGGCGCGCAAGCTGGGCATGAAGACCACGGGCAACGCCGGTGGCTCACACAACCTGGTGATGACCTCACGCCTCACGCAAGCCAGCGACAACCTCGACGCCATGCTGCAAAAACTGGGCACCGGCCTCTTCGTGGTGGAGCTGATGGGCCAGGGCGTGAACTACGTGACCGGCGACTATTCGCGCGGCGCGAGCGGCTTCTGGGTGGAAAACGGCAAGATTGCCTACCCGGTGCACGAGATCACCATCGCGGGCAACCTCAAAGACATGCTCAAGGGAATTGAGGCCGTGGGCGCCGACGCCTACAACTACGGTGCCAAGACCGTGGGCTCCATCCTGGTCAACCGCATGAAGGTGGCGGGAAGCTGAACTAGTGCTGTCTGCTTGGGCCGTGCCCAGAGGCACGAAATACTTCGTTGCAATCAATGCAGCGCGGGCTGTTCGCCAGCAAATTCGGCCAGCAGTTGCAGCACGCCCTCCACCGCAGGTGAGGGCGGTGGCTGGTGGCGGTGCGCCACAGCCATGGGGCGCATGAGGAGGGGCTGCAAAGGGCGGATTTGCACACCGGGCGTGCCCCGCAGGTCCTCCACCTCCTCCATCGGCAGCAGCGCGGCGCACTGGCTGGCCACCGCCAGGTTCTTGAGCGCGCCGGGGTAGCTCAGCGCCAGAAAGGGGCGCGGGTGGTGGCCCGCCTGGCCAAACCAGTTGGCAATCAGCCCGTGCATCTGTGTGGCGGGCGCAAACGATGCCCAGCGGCGGCTGGCCAGCCAGTCGGGGGTTGCGAACTCGGGCGCCTCCCAGGCCGCAGGCAGCAGCGCCACCATGGGGTCGCTGCGCCAGGGGGTCTGGCGCACCTCGGCCAAAGGCGGCTGGGGGCTGGCGACGATGCCGATGTCCAGCGTGCCGGCCTTGAGCCGCTGCATGGACTCGGCCGATCCCACGGCCTCCAGCCGGATCTCCACACCGGGGCAGCGCGCCGCCAGTGCCTCCAGCATGCGCGGCAGCAGGCGCGTGCTCACGCCCGCCGACACGCCCACGCGCACGATGCCCTCACGTCCCGAGGCGCGGCGGCGCACGCGCTCCATCAGATCGTCGCAGGCAAGCAGCAACTGGCGCCCCTCTTGCACCAGCACTTCGCCGGCGGGCGTCAGCTCAGCCTGCCGCCGACCCCGCACCACCAGGTCGGCCTGCAGGCGCGATTCCAGCTCCTTGATGTGCAGGCTGACGGTGGGCGGCGCCAGGTGCAGCGCCTGCGCGGCCGCTGCAAAGTTGCCGAGGTCGGCGATGGCGATCAGCGTCTGCAGGTGGTCCAGGTTGAAGTTACGCATCAGTTTTTATGAATTGAGGCTTCATTGAATTCAACTTTACAGATGGTACGCCAAGCCCGAGCATCCGGGCCATGTTGCATCCCACCCGTCTGGACCCCGAAAGCACGACCCGCCAATCCCACGCCTGCCAGCCGCCGGGGGTTGTGCCACAGCACCCGGCCCCTGGGGGCCGCTGGCCCCGGCGGATGCGGCGTCTGGGCGGGCGGTGGCTGCGGGCGCTGGGTGCCGCCCTCGCGCGGGCGGAAAAACACATCAGCGAGAACTTCCGGGTGCCGCCTCATGGGGGGTGACGGGGGTGGGCCTCCTCACTGCCTGTACTGCTTGCACTGGTGAGGCGGAGGGGATCGGCCTACACTGCACCACCGGTCAGGCGGCCCGGACCGGGGCCTGGTGTGCGCCAGGGGGCTGCAAGGCCCGGGGCCGGATTGAGCGAAAGGACCTGGTATGTTGTCCGATGCCTCTGTAACCACCATGCTGCCCGTGATGGACATGGACCGCGCCCGCGCCTTCTACGAGGGTTGCCTGGGGCTGAAACCCGGCGGATTCCGGCCCGATGGCAAGTTCCTGTATGCGGTGGGTGGCAGCACGCTGGCGCTGTTCCCCAAGCCGGAAGGCACCAAGGCCGACCACACGGCCATCAGCTTTCAGGTGGCCGACATCGCCGCCACCATCGAGGCACTGAAACGCGCGAAGGTGGTCTTCGAGGACTACGACTTCCCGGGCCTCAAGGCCGTCAATCACGTGTGTGTGCTGGGCGCCGAGAAGGCCGCGTGGTTCAAGGACACCGAGGGCAACTACCTCTGTCTGCACGAGGACATTGCCACATAACCCGTTTTTTCAAGCAAAAAAGGCCGCTACCGCGCGGTGGGTATGCCTTTTAAGCTATTGAAATAGGAGCATTAAGGCGAGGGCCGTGGCTCAGTGCCCAGCCACCCGCGCCGCAATCGCCTCGCCCACCTGGGTGGTGCTGGCCGTGCCGCCCAGGTCCGGCGTGCGCGGCCCGCTTTTGATCACTTCTTCGATGGCGTTGACGATGGCATCGTGCGCCGCCCGTCCTGCGCCCTGACCCTGGGTGAGGAAGTCCAGCATCAGCGCGCCCGACCAGATCATCGCAATCGGGTTGGCGATGTTCTGGCCGTAGATGTCGGGCGCCGAGCCGTGCACGGGCTCGAACAGGCTGGGAAAGTTGCGCTCGGGGTTCAGGTTGGCCGACGGCGCCAGGCCGATGGTGCCGGTGGTGGCGGGGCCCAGGTCGGAGAGGATGTCGCCAAACAGGTTGGTGGCGGCCACCACGTCAAAACGGCCGGGCTGCAGCACAAAGCGGGCGGTGAGGATGTCGATGTGCTGCTTGTCCAGCGTGACTTCGGGGTAGTCTTTGGCGACATCGTCGGCACGCTGGTCCCACCACGGCATGCTGATGGCGATGCCGTTGCTCTTGGTGGCCAGGGTGACGTGCTTTTTGGGGCGGCTCTGCGCCAGGTCGAAGGCGAACTTCAGCAGGCGGTTGGCACCGTGGCGGGAGTAGACGGATTCCTGGATGCAGATTTCGCGGTCGGTGCCTTCGTACATGAGGCCACCCAGTGAGGTGTATTCGCCCTCGGTGTTCTCGCGCACCACGTAGTAGTCGATGTCGCCGGGTTGGCGGCCCGCCAGGGGGCAAGGCACGCCTTCAAACAGGCGCACGGGGCGCAGGTTGATGTACTGGTCGAACTCGCGGCGGAACTTGAGGAGGGACCCCCACAGGGAGATGTGATCCGGAACGGTGGCAGGCCAGCCGACGGCGCCGAAGAAGATCGCGTCCATGCCCGCAAGCTGCGCCTTCCAGTCGTCGGGCATCATTTTTCCGTGGGCGGCGTAGTAGTCGCAGCTGGCCCAGTCGATGGTGATGGTTTCGAGCGCAATGCCAAAACGCGCTGCGGCGGCTTGCACCACGCGCAGGCCTTCTGGCAGCACCTCCTTGCCAATGCCGTCTCCGGCGACGAGGGCGATGCGGTAGGTTTTGGGGGCAGTGGAGAAGGTCATCAAGCGGTCCTTGCAATGGCTTCGAGGGTGCGGCTGCAGGGCGCAGCCAGCGGCATGGCCTGCATTGTTCCCAGCGCTGCAGAAAACTACAATCCGCCAACTGTGGCCTCATCTTTCACACATCGTGCATAAAAATCCCGCTGCCGAAGACCTGCGCGTGTTCACCGCCGTGGTGCGCAAGGCGAGCTTTGGCGGCGCGGCCACCGAGCTGGGCACCTCACCCGCTTATGTGAGCAAACGCATCCGCCTGCTGGAGCAGGATCTGCAGGTCAAGCTGCTGCACCGCACCACCCGCCGCGTGGCGGTGACGGAGGAGGGCGAGCGTGTTTTCCACTGGGCGCAGCGCATCCTGGACGACATGGAGCAGCTGATGCAAGAGGTGGCCGTGACGCGCAGCGAGCCACGCGGGCTGCTGCGGGTGAGCAGCAGCTTTGGCTTCGGCCGCCAGATCGTGGCGCCCGCGCTGTCGCAGCTGGTGGAGCAGCACCCGGGGCTGCAGGTCCGGCTGGAGGTGTTCGACCGGCTGGTGGACGTGGCGGGCGAAGGGTTTGACCTGGACGTGCGCGTGGGCGATGAAATTGCCCCGCACCTCATTGCCCGCCGCCTGGCCGACAACCACCGCGTGTTGTGCGCAGCGCCTGCCTACCTGCAGCGCAAGGGCTCGCCGCGCACGGTGGCCGATCTGGCCGCGCACGACTGCCTGGTGATCAAGGAGCGCGACCATCCGTTTGGCGTGTGGCGCCTGCGCAGCGGCGCGCAGGAAGAGTCGGTCAAGGTGCGTGGCCCGCTGTCGGCCAACAACGGCGAGATGGCCGTGCAGTGGGCGGTGGACGGGCGTGGCGTGGTGCTGCGCTCGTTGTGGGATGTGGGCGCGCACCTGCAGACTGGGCGCCTGGTACAGGTGCTGCCGCAGTGGCAGCAAGAAGCCAATGTGTGGGCCGTGTACCCCACGCGGCTGGAGCGGTCAGCCAAGGTGCGGGTGTGTGTGGAGTTTCTGCAGGCGCATTTCCGTGCCGGGTGGATGGCGCGGGATGCCGACGCGGGGGGAAACCCCCCGGTTTGAAGCAAAAATAGCCGCTACCGCCCGTCTGGCAAGCGGTAGCAGCTATCAAAAAGATACTGACTGGGTGGTGGTAAGGGGGCGATCAGCCCGCCAGCGCCGCCTTCACCGCAGCCGACACCTGGCCCATGTCGGCCTTGCCCGCCAGGCGGGTCTTGACCACGCCCATCACCTTGCCCATGTCGCCAGGGCCTGCAGCGCCGATTTCGGCCACGATGGCTTTCACGGCGGCCAGCGTTTCTTCGGCCGACATGCGCTCGGGCAGGTAGGCCTGCAGCACGGCCATCTCGGCCTTTTCCTTGTCGGCCAGGTCCTGGCGGCCTGCGCCTTCAAACGCGTTGATCGAGTCCTTGCGCTGCTTGATGAGCTTGTCCACGATGGCGACCACAGCCGCGTCGTCCAGCACGATGCGCTCGTCCACTTCCTTTTGCTTCATTGCAGCCTGCAGCAGGCGGATGGTGCCCAGGCGCTCGCTGTCCTTGGCGCGCATGGCAGTTTTCATGTCTTCGGTGATCTGGTCCTTGAGGCTCATGAGGCTTTTCCTTTGTCTTTGTGTGGGTCGGGCAGGGACTTAGGGTTTGCAAAAAGCCCCTCTGGCTAGGCGCAGTGCCGCAGACAGTAGTCTTGCTACGGCAAGGCGCTGCAACGACGCCAGAGGGGCTTTTTGCAAACCCGAAAAAACAAAAACCCGCGCTTGGCGTCCCTAGCGCGGGTTTGTCGGCACTCCGTATCAGAACGGGGCCAAAGCGGTACTTAGTACAGCTTCTTGGGCAGTTGCATGCTGCGAACGCGCTTGTAGTGACGCTTCACGGCAGCAGCCTTCTTGCGCTTGCGCTCGGCGGTGGGCTTTTCGTAGAACTCACGGGCGCGCAGGTCGGTCAGCAGGCCGAGCTTTTCAATGGTGCGCTTGAAGCGGCGCAGGGCAACGTCAAAGGGTTCGTTTTCTTTTACGCGGATCGTAGTCATTAGCTAATGTTTTCCAAATGTGCCTGCAGAGGGGCTTGGGGAGATCGGGCCTCAAGTCCGTACAAAGCGGTTTCCCCGTCTGTAACTAGTATTTGGCCGACGGGGCATTGCCAGCAAAGCCGGAGATTATAGCCTCTATCCGCGCCGGTGGCGCAAGGGCTGTCCGCCTTTCTGTGGGGCGGCGCGCCAGGATGGCGTCCGGAGCTGCTGCCAGGTCCGCAATGGCGCGAAATTTGCTTCATGTTGTAACACTCCTACTCATCGGTGGGGAGCCCTGGCCATCCGCCCGGGCGGCCCCGCCACAACACCATGGCATTCATGCGCCGCGTATCGGGTTGGCTGGGCCGCCTCAGTGTGGGCCGCAAGCTCATGCTCATCTATCTGCTGGACCTGACGGCGGTGATCTACGTCTCCAGCATCCTGATCCATGAGAAGTACCTGGCCATCGACTTCACGCGCAAGGAGATCGTGGGCACCACCTATGCGGCGGTGGTGCGCGACGGCTTGCTGGGGCAGTTTCTGGATGCGTCCCAGCAGCCGACGCTGGTGGCAGAGGTGCTGGCCCGGCTGGCCGTGGTGCGCGAGGCCCACGACGAGCAGTTGCACACCGGCGATGCAGGCCAGCGCTTCAGCACCGCGCTGGAGCAGTTGCCCGGCACGGCATCGCCCGCCCCGGGGGCATCGGCGGGGGGCGATGCGCCTTCACTCACCCTGCGGCGCAGCCAGCTGCTGCGCGAGGGGCGCGAATTGCTCACCACCGTGGGCAACCAGTCCAACCTGATCCTGGACCCGGACCTGGACAGCTACTACGTGATGTCGCTGGTGGTGCTGCGCTTCCCGGAGCTGCTGCAGGCGGTGCACGACACGGTGAGTTTTCTGAGCGCGGCGCCCTCGGCGCGGGGGCCGCAGTGGAACTCGGAGCTGCTCACGCTGGTGGGGCGGCTGGACGCGGTGGCGCAGGGCATTGAGTCGGACTACAACCAGGCTTTCATTGCAGGGTCGCCCGAGATGCGCGCGGCCCTGGGCCCGCAGCGCGAGGCGCTCAAGGCGTCGCTGGCGAGCCTGCAGGCCTTGTTGCAGGGCATTGCCGCTGGCGAATCGCGCCTGACGCTGGCCCAGGTGGGTGCACAGCAGGCCCAGGTGCTGGGCGCGCTGCGCGATGCCTGGTCGGTGGGCATCGTGGACCTGGAGCGCCTGTTGAACCAGCGGGTGGACAGCCTGTTTGCGCGCATGTGGCTGCACCTGGGCACGGCGCTGGTGCTGCTGGGCTGCATCCTTTCGCTCGTCACGCTGGTGGCGCGCCAGATCGCCAAGCCCCTGCAGCAGCTGGCGCGTGTGGCCGACGAGGTGCGCAAGAGCGGCGACCACACCCTGCGCGCGCAGTGGAACAGCCGCGACGAAATCGGCCGCCTGTTCACCGCGTTCAACGAGATGCTGTCGCAGCTCGACCGCGACCGCGTGCTGCAGCAGGAGCTTGCCGCCAGCGCCCGCGCGGCCGAGGCGCAGCGCGAGCTGGTGGAGGCCTTCCCCATCCCCATGGTGGTCACGTCCATCCCTGAGCACGAGGTGCTGCACTCCAACGCGCCCGCCGCCCATTGGCTGGGTGGCCGCAAGACCGACCCCTGGGCCGTGGGGCTGGAGCCCGGCGTGCGCGCACGGTTCTTCCAGCGCCTGGCGGACCAGGGCTTGGTCGATGAATTTGAAGTGCGCTGGAAGGGCAGCCCCGAGCCTTCGTGGGCCGTGTTGTCGGCGCGGCGCCTGCAGTTCCAGGGGCGCGACTCGGTGCTCACCGCGTTCACGCCCATCAACGTGCTCAAGGTCATGGAGCAGCGCCTGGAGCTGTGGGCCAAGGTGTTCGAGGCCTCGTCCGAGGGCATCATCATCATGAACGCCGATCAGCAGATCATCAGCGTGAACAAGGCGTTCTGCCGCAGCACGCACTACGACTTCTACGAACTCATCGGCGAAGGCCTGGGCTCGCTGCTGGAAGAAGCCGGGGGCGAGCCGCTGTCGGCGCAGATCCGCCGCACCATGGCCGACAAGGAGTCCTGGCAGGGCGAGGTGCGTTTTCGCCGCCGCTCGGGCGAGACCTACCCGGCCTGGCTCATGGTGTCGGCCGTGCGCGAGGGCAAGGGGGGCGCCGTGGCCAACCACATCGGCATTGCCATCGACATCACCGACCGCAAGCACAACGAGGAGCGCATCCAGTTCCTCGCGCACCACGACGTCCTCACCGAGCTGCCCAACCGCTCGCTGTGTGTGCAGCGCCTGCAGATGGCACTGGCCCAGGCACCCATCACCGGCGAGAAGGTGGCCGTGCTGTTCATCGATCTGGACCGCTTCAAGTCCATCAATGACACGCTGGGCCACCACATTGGCGACGGCCTGCTGCGCTCGGTGGCCGCGCGCCTCACACAGGCCGTGCGCAGCCGTGATACGGTGAGCCGCCTGGGCGGCGACGAGTTTGTGGTGGTGATGCGCGACGTGGCTGGGCGCGAGGACGTGCAGCAGCTGGTGGAGCGGCGCCTGATCCCGCTCATCCGCCAGAGCCACCCGGTGGAAGGGCATGAGCTGAACGTGTCGTGCAGCGTGGGCATTGCGGTCTACCCCGAGGACGGCAGCGACATTGACGAACTCATGCGCCGCGCCGACGCCGCCATGTACGAGGCCAAGACCACGGGGCGCGACATGGCGCTGTTCTATTCGATGGAAACCGACCTGCGCGCTGTGGCGCGCCAGACCATGGAGCAGCAGCTGCGCCGCGCGCTGGAGCGCAACGAGCTGAGCCTGCACTACCAGCCGCGCCTGTCCGCCAAGGGCGCGCGCCTGCTGGGGGTGGAGGCGCTGCTGCGGTGGAACAGCCCGGTGCTGGGCGCCATCCCGCCCAGCGAGTTCATCCCCATCGCCGAAGAAAGCGGCATGATCCGCGCGATTGGCGGCTGGGTGCTGCAGCAGGCCTGCGAGCAGTGGGTGCGCTGGCAGGCACTGCCCCAGGGCCAGGGCGCGCACCCGCTGGCAGATGTGTCGATCTCCGTCAATCTCTCGGCCGCCCAACTGTCCGACCCTGCGCTGGTGTCCGACATCGAGGCGCTGCTCGCCCGCACCGGCATGCCCGCCCACCGGCTGGAGCTGGAGATCACCGAGTCGCAGCTCATGGACAACGCCCATGCCGCCGCGCAGCAACTGGCGGCCCTCAAGGCACTGGGCGTGCAGCTTTCCATCGACGACTTCGGCACGGGGTATTCGAGCCTGGCCTACCTCAAGCGCTTTGATATCGACCGACTCAAGGTGGACAAGTCCTTTGTGCGCGACATGCTGACCAACCCCGCCGACATGGCCATCACCCGCGCCATCATCGCGCTGGGCCACACGCTGGGGCTCAAGATCGTGGCCGAAGGCGTGGAAGACCTGGCCACGGCCCAGGTGCTGGGCGCGCTGGATTGCGAGGAGCTGCAGGGCTACTACTTCAGCCGCCCCTTGCCGCTGGACCACCTGGAGGCTTGGGCGCTGCAGCACCGCTTGCTGCAGGGTGCTTCGATGCGTGGGCTGGATGCCACCAGCACACAACCCGCACCGCTGATGGGGTGACGCCGCGCCGCGCTGCGGGGCGTGCCGTTGTCAGCCCAGGCGCAGGTGGAGCAGAACCGCCAGGCCGGTCAAGATCACGCCCGGCGCCAGATTGCCCAGCCACACGGAGGTGCGCGATGTGGAGCGGCCTGAGATGCGCGAGTCGGCCCGCAGGTAGGCATCGCCTTCGTCGGTGAGCAGCCAGCGCAGCATGACCGCACCCCCTGCCAACGATCCGACACCCAGCGCTGCGAGGATGGCGACAAAGATGTTGCCGCCGATGCTGGCCGCAGGCACCAGGGCCACGAGGGCACCGACGGCCGTGGCGGCGGCCTGCAATTTTTCTGCGCGTTCCATCGCATCCATGCCGGTCCCCTGATGAAAAAGACGCCGAGGGTGAAAGCCCGGTGGGCTGGGCCGAGTGTAGGTGCGTTGTTCCGGCGGCGTCTTCCGCTTCAGTGATGCGTCATGCACCACCGGCCAGCGGCAGCGCCTGTGCACACGCATGCGCGCTGGCCCAGGCCCACTGGAAGTTGTAGCCCCCCAGCCAGCCCGTCACGTCCACCACCTCACCAATGAAATACAGGCCAGGTTGCGTCTTGCACTCCATGGTCTGCTGCGACAGCGCCTTGGTGTCCACGCCGCCCAGCGTCACCTCGGCCTTCTTGTAGCCCTCGGTGCCCGTGGGTATCAGCTCCCAGCGCGCCAGTTGTTCGGCCAGGCGCGCCAGGGCCTTGTCGCTGGCTTCGTTGATGGGGCGCTGCCAGTCGGCCTCGCGGCTGGCCCAGGCATCGGCCAGGCGGCTGGGCACCAAGGTGGCCAGTTCGTTGGCAATCAGCTTGCGCGAACGGGCCTTGCCCTGCGCCAGCGCGGCGGGCAGGTCCACGGTGGGCGCAAGGTTGATGGCCAGGGGCGTGCCCTCCTGCCAATAGCTCGAAATCTGCAGCACTCCGGGGCCCGACAGGCCCCGGTGGGTGAACAGCAGGTCTTCATCAAACGCCATGCGGGCTTTTTTGGCTCCCGTGCTGATTTGCACCGGCAGCGCCAGCCCTGCGAGTTGTGCATACGGCGTCCAGCCTGCACCATCAAAAGTCAGCGGCACCAGGCCCGGGCGACGCTCCACCAGCGGGATGTGGAACTGCTGCGCCAGCCGGTAGCCGAAATCCGTGGCGCCGATCTTGGGGATCGACAGCCCGCCCGTGGCAATCACCAGCGACCGCGCTTGTACCGTGCCCCGGTCAGTATCAATTTGATAGCTATTAACGTTTGATGGATGCGCGGTAGCGGCCAAAAAAGCTATGTTTTTGACCGCACAAGGCTGCCAATGGGTCACTCCGCCCGCCTCACACTCGGCCAGCAGCATGGCAATGATGTCCTCGGCCGAGCGGTTGGCAAACAGCTGGCCCTTGTGTTTTTCGTGGTGGGGGATGCCGTGTTTGTCCACCAGCGCAATGAAATCCTGCGGCGTGTAGCGCGACAGCGCCGAGCGGCAGAACTGCGGGTTCTGCCCCACAAAGTGCTTGTGCGGCGCGGCCGGGTCCAGGTCGCGGTTGGTGAAGTTGCAGCGCCCGCCGCCCGAGATGCGGATCTTCTCCGCCACCTTGTCGGCATGGTCGATGAGCAAAACCTTCAGGCCCCGCTGGCCCGCCTGGGCTGCACAGAACAGGCCGGCAGCGCCGGCGCCGATGATGATGGCGTCAAAAAATGGAAGGGACACGGAAAGGCATCAAAAGGGACAAAGGCGTGATTGTCCCCTGGCTGCCCTGGGGCCCGCTCAGCACCAGGCATGTGGATGCTGGTGCGGGGCAGGCCCCAGTCGCCCCTCTCCCTCTTGTTTGTCGTACGGCGATCAGAACGCCGCGCGCAGGGTCAGGCTCACATTGCGCGGGTCGGCATAGTTGCCGTAGTCCAGGTTGGCCCAGTATTTCTGGTTGGTCACGTTGTTCACGGCCACCGTGGCGCTGAGCTTGGGGTTGAACTGCCAGGATGCGCGCAGGTTGAGGATGGCCTTGGGCGATTGCTTCACCGTCACCGTGCCGCTAGGGTGCGGGATGTTGAAGCCCTCGATGGCGCTTTGCCAGGTCAGGTTGCCGCCCACCGACAGGGGCGCGAGCGTGCCCGACAGCTGGTAGTCCGTGCCCAGTTGCAGCAGGTAGTCGGGCATGTTGGCGTAGATCAGGTCGGTGGGTGCGCGCGTGACCTTGGCGCGGGTGAGGCCCGCGCTCACGCGCCATTGCAAGGTGCCATGCCTGCGAACTCCAGTTCGAAGCCGGTGGATTTTGTGCCGTTCACGGCCACGTAGGGCAGTGGTGTGGTGATGGCGCTGTCGCGCACGCCACGGTTGTCCTGCTTCGTTTGGAACACCGCAAAGTGCGCCATCGCTGCGACGGCTGGGAGGTTGTCAATCTGGCTCTCGGCCCGATTGTTGCCACTGCTAGACTTTCCGCGATTGACTGGGGTTGTTTGAAAACGGTGGTGGCTGACTTGACAAAGGGGGCAACTGCTTGACGCATCGGGAGCGCATATTAAGGATCAGCCTGAACGTTTGATTTTTTAGGTGAACAGCCCAACCCGTCGCACCGTGCGATTTTTCACTGGGTCTTGGCTGCAACTAGATTTTTGCGGAAATCAACGTGGATATCGTGTAGTCGCTGCATGGCGTATTTTTCAAATCCATTGGATTTCAATGCTTGGTTGCTTACTTTGCAGTTTTCATCGGTGAGTTTTACAAGTTTCCGCAAGGATCGTTGAAGTTGTTTGGTTGATGGTTATTAATTGATGCTTCGTGTGAATCACATGTCTGTAAAAATATCCTGCTTTTATATTTTTTGTGCGCTCTTAGTGTTTGTTTTTGATCCGGTACTAGCGATTGAGAACGGGGGTGCGAAGCTTGCAAATGATCGCGCTGCAGTGAGGGGGGAAGAATCGGGCTCGAAATCACCCTCGCAGTTGGAGATGCAAAAAACACTAGCTAATGATGGTCTGAGTAGGCAGGAGCTTGTTCAGGCTCTCGCTGCCTTGGAAGTAAGGACTCGTACAGAAGGAGAATTCTATCTGCCCCCTACCGCTCGGATGACGCAGGAGATGGATGCGTATTATAAAAAAATGGTGCGAGGGATAGAGCGGTGTGGTACCAAATTTTTCCCTACTGAGGAGCGAGTAATTTTATATGGCAAAGGTATCATTGCCATGCATTTGAATCGCTTGGGAAATTTAGTAAAAACTGAGGTGGTGGTATCTTCTGGGGAAAAATTGCTAGACAATCACATGAAAAAAATTGTGCAAGTGGCGGCTCCTTTTGGTCAAATTCCTTCTCCTTTACTTTTGGGTGGCGAGAAGCCATTTCGCGTAGTCGTAGTTCCTTTGATTTTTAATTTTTCGAAAGTGCAATCTGATTTGTCTCTAGGCATGGATACGACTTGTGGTGGAAATTAAAATGACGTCAAGATTGATTTTTTTTCGAGAGGTCAGCCCGTAAGAATATGTGAGCTTGTAAATGGCAGAGTTTTAAGCGGTTTTTTGCGTGTTGTAGGGCTTAAAATGCAATGCCATGTTCAGCAATGAAATTGGTTTTTCTCGCGTATCGTGTGAGAAGCTATAATCAGTAGGCGATGTATAATTTTTTAAGACCGAATGCGTCAAGTTGAAGAATAAATATGCGTGCTGTTGGAAATTTTTTGCTTGGTATGCTAATGGCGTCGCCAACGTTAGCAAATGCTCTTCCTGAACAAGATTTGGATGTGCGATTCAGGAGTGCCTTTCGCCCCTTTGTAACAGAAGCAAGGGCCAATGCTGTTATTCACTGGTGTCGTAGTTTGGTTGCTGCGACTGAGAAACGAGCGGTTGACGTCCAAGCGACATGGGCGTTTCGCAATGGCCCGCTATATCGGGCCGCTCTAAGGACTCAAATAGAGTTATTTGAAGAGTCCAAGATGAATGGCAAAGAATGGGCTTTTCGGCAGTTTCGAGATATTCAGCTGCCTGAACTGCGTAAGCAAGCTATGGCAAGCCAAGCTCGTATCATATTTAATGCCTTGAACACTGCGCACCGCGAAGAAATTTGCACCCGATTGCTAGATGAGATCGAGGCAGGACAGTTGGACCTCGGCGCAGACGATAAGGGAGTTCGCGAATACTTGGGAAAAAGAGCAATGGCGGAGCGTGACCAGCCTAACTAAATTACAACTTTGATTGGGTGGCCACTTGTTGTCGCTCTCAATGGCCGTTCCCATAGTCGAAGGCAGAGGTTAAGTCCTCGTGTATGGTTCACCTGTTACCGGTTCGATGCTTAAAAAACCAATCTGATCACCTACGTAACTTAGCTTGCAACGCTGCTTTCAGCGCAACAAGACCCTATGTGTCGCATCCCGGATGATTGCATAGACTCTATACGCTATCCACTCTTCATGGCCCGCGCTGTTTTGAAGGAGTTGATAGAGTCCTTGCAATCCACCCAGGGAGTGAAGCCATGTTGATAGCCCTGCACAAGAACGCCCGCACCACGCCCGCCGTGCGCGCCGAGATCGCAGCCAGCAATGAACCAGCCAGCGTCC
>NZ_JBUDZG010000042.1:0-25067 GCF_054950075.1 Acidovorax sp. Q11
ATGAACCAATTCGCGATCCTCTACGAAGACCGGTTCACCAAATCGAGCACGTAAGATCCTCAATCAGCTTCACGAAATCGGTGAAGGTTCAATGAGCCTCACACACGGAAACTCGGACAGGCCCGGAGCAGGCGACGGGCCGTCTGGCTTTGGCGGAGTCCAACCTGCTGACGGAAATGTCCAACCTGCACGACGTCAGCGCCCGGTACCAGCGGTTGATCGGGGAGTTGCCGCCCGGCACCCTGGCGCCTTTGCCTGAGGGCTTCAAGTTCACCACTCTGCCGCCCAAGACGGAGGATGTGGTCAGTTTCGCGCTGAACAACAGCCCGACCATCAACGCCGCTATCGAGAACATGCTTGCCAGCGAGGCGGGCATTGCATCGCAAAAAGCGGGGTTTGTGCCCCGGGTCGATTTCCGGGCCCGCCAGTCCTGGGATCGCAATCTGATCGGGGAGCAGGGGCGTTCACGCGACAGCACGGTCGAGCTGGTGCTGACCTACAACTTCTACCGGGGGGGGCGCGGACAAGGCACGGGAGCAGCAGGCGGTTGAAAACAAGTTTCAGGCCCGCGAATTGAAGGAAAAAGCCTGCCGGGATGTGCGCCAGACCACGGTAATTGCGTTCAATGATGTGCGGCGTTTGATTGAACAGATGACATACCTGGACCAGCACCGGCTCTCTACCGAAAAAGCCCGGGAGGCTTACCGCCAGCAGTTTGATCTGGGGCAGCGCACATTGCTGGACCTGCTCGATACCCAGAACGA
The DNA here is from genome assembly GCF_054950075.1 of Acidovorax sp. Q11. Classification (NCBI taxonomy): domain Bacteria; kingdom Pseudomonadati; phylum Pseudomonadota; class Betaproteobacteria; order Burkholderiales; family Comamonadaceae; genus Acidovorax; species Acidovorax sp. Q11. The sequence continues at coordinate 765 of NZ_JBUDZG010000042.1, forward strand.
AGCCTTCCAGGCCAGCCGGTCGTACGTCAATGCGCGCTATGACCAGGTGGTAGCCCAGGCGCGCACCTTGAGCGCCATGGGGCAACTGCTCCCGGCGCTCAACGTCACCCGCGCCGACATGCCTTCGCCCTCAGATGCCGGGCAGCAGCGCAGCGGCATCGATCCTGCAGAGCTGTGCCCTGCGGAGGCTCCGGTGGCGATCGTGGTGGACAAGGCCAAGGCGGTGGCAGACACGCCCGCCCGGCCACGTACCGTCTTGCCGCCGCCCGCCGCCGCCACGCCTGGCACCCCTGCGGGCGCTGCCAAACCTGCGGCGAACCGCTAACGGAGAGGTGGTTCATTCCCGGGGCTGACGCAGGTCGTGCCCCGGTGAGTGACGTGGTGGCCGTGGGGTATCAGACCCCGGCCGCGCGCGCCTGTTGGTCTGCGTGGTAGCTGCTGCGCACCATGGCGCCCACGGCAGCGTGGCTGAAACCCATCTTGTAGGCTTCTTCCTCGAACATCTTGAACGTGTCGGGGTGCACGTAGCGGCGCACGGGCAGGTGGCTGTTGCTGGGAGACAGGTACTGGCCGATGGTCAGCATGTCGATGTTGTGTTCGCGCATGTCGCGCATCACCTGCAGGATCTCTTCGTCCGTCTCGCCCAGGCCCACCATGATGCCGCTCTTGGTGGGCACGTTGGGGTGCAGGGCCTTGAACTTTTTCAGCAGGTTCAGGCTGAACTGGTAGTCCGAGCCGGGGCGCGCTTCCTTGTACAGGCGGGGTGCGGTTTCCAGGTTGTGGTTCATCACGTCCGGGGGCGCAGCCTTGAGGATCTCAAGCGCGCGGTCATCGCGGCCGCGGAAGTCGGGCACCAGGATCTCGATCTGCGTGGCGGGAGACAGCTCGCGGATGTTCTGGATGCATTCCACAAAGTGGCCGCTGCCGCCGTCGCGCAGGTCGTCGCGGTCCACGCTGGTGATCACCACGTACTTGAGCTTGAGCGCGGCGATGGTCTTGGCCAGGTTCAGGGGCTCGTCCTTGTCGAGCGGGTCGGGGCGGCCATGGCCCACGTCGCAGAACGGGCAGCGGCGCGTGCACTTGTCGCCCATGATCATGAAGGTGGCCGTGCCCTTGCCGAAACACTCTCCGATGTTGGGGCAGGAGGCTTCTTCGCACACCGTGTGCAGCTTGTGCTCGCGCAGGATCTCCTTGATCTCGTAGAAGCGCGTGGTGGGGCTGCCTGCCTTCACGCGAATCCAGTCGGGCTTCTTGAGCACTTCGGCCTGTTCCACCTTGATCGGAATGCGCGACAGCTTGGCGGCCGCCTTTTGCTTGGCCAGCGGGTTGTAGGCTTCGGTGGATTGCGCTTCGCGGACGACTTCAGGGGTGCTCATGGCTGTAGGCAGAGTTCAGGGCGCCAACCGGATGCTGAGCTGCTGGCCCAGCACCTGCGCGGCTTCTTCCCAGGTGGTGTGGACCCCGATTGTAGAAAGGTCCACTGTTTGCAAACCTGCGTAACCGCAAGGGTTGATGCGCGAGTAGGGTTCCAGGTCCATGGCCACATTGAGTGCCACGCCGTGATAGGTGCAATGTCGGCTGACCTTGATGCCCAGAGCAGCAATCTTGCCCAGGCCGTCGAAGTCGGGAGCCGGAGGGGCTTCGGCGCCGGCGCGCTTTTGTGGACGCTGGGGCAGCATGGCGTGGCTGTGGGGATCGTTTAGGCGCACATAGATGCCGGGTGCGCCGCCCACGCGGTGGCCCGTGACACCAAAATGCGCGAGCGTGCGGATCACGGCCTCTTCCACGCGGTAGACATATTCTTTGACGAAGTAGCCAGCGCGCTGCAGATCGATAAGCGGGTAGGCGACCACCTGGCCCGGGCCGTGGAAGGTGACTTGCCCGCCCCGGTTGGTCGCCACCACGGGAATGCTGCCGGGTGCCAGGACATGGTCGCTCTTGCCGGCCAGCCCCTGTGTGTAGAGCGGCGCATGCTCGCACAGCCACAGGGCGTCGGGGGTGTCAGGCGTGCGTGTGGCCGTGTAGTCCTGCATGGCCTGCACGGTGTTGGCGTAGTCCACCCTGCCAAGGATCTGGGGGGGGATAGGCACCGGCTTCTGTGGCGTGGCTGTGGACACGGGCCTACAGGACGACCTTGACCAGCGGGTGCGAGGACAGTGCGCGGTACAGGTTGTCGAGCTGTTCCCGGCTGGTCGCGGTGATGGTGATGGTTACTCCCAGGTAATTGCCCGCGCGGCTATCGCGCAGTTCAATGGTGCTGGCGTCGAAGGTGGGGTCGAACTGGCGGGCCAGCTCGGTGACCGCATGCACAAAGCCATCCACTTTGGCGCCCATGACCTTGATGGGGAACCGGGAGGGGTACTCGATGAGCGAGTCTTTGCGTGGGTCGCTGGCCTGTTCGGCAATGCCACTGGTGGGTGGAGGGGGCGTGGGTGTCATGGTGAAAAGCCCTTGGGTCTTTGCTTCGGTTTCAATAGCTGGCAGCGCTGTGCCATTGTGCGTCAGTGGCCTGGTGCCCAGGCACTGCAGGTGGCTTTTGTGTGCGCCAATCCGGTGCAGTGCGGGCCGTTTTGTCTCGTCAAAGTCGTTGGCCTGTCACCACAACGGAGCATGCTTGCGCGCCGGTCGCGCACCCGGTTTGCGGGTTTTTGCCGACTGCCATGGGTTTTTACTTATAATTAGAGGCTTTGTGAAAGTTGCAGTCTGTAACGCGGGCGTCATTCAACAATGAAAACAATCGCTCCTGAGACTGAAGCTGAGGCTGAAGAATCTGACTTCAAGCCCCTGACGGCCCAAGAGGCGGAGCAGTGGCGCAGTCGCAATCCTCCCATCTCGGTGTGGAAGGTGGTGGCGGGTCAGGCACTGGTTGGAGCGCTGGTGGCCCTGGTGGCCTGGGTTCTGACAGGTCGGGCGTCGGTGGGCTGGTCTGCAGCCTACGGCGCCGTGGCGGTGGTGGTTCCGGCGGGCTTGTTTGCACGGGGGGTGTTTCGCCGCAAGGCGTCGTCCGATCCGCGTGCAGCCATGCTGGGGTTCTTTGGTTGGGAAATCGCCAAGATCGTGTTGACGGTGGCGCTGCTTGCAGCGGCACCCCGGCTGGTGCCGGACTTGAGCTGGATGGCCTTGCTGGTTGGCATGGTGATCACAATGAAAACGTACTGGGCGGCACTGTTGGTGCGGTCTGGTGTCCGAAAAACCGATTGATAGTTACAAGAGAGTTGTCCGATGGCCGCAGAAGCGCACGCTCCGACTGCAAGTGAATACATCGTTCACCACCTGCAGCATCTTCAGAACGTCAACCAGACCAAGATTGTTGATTTCACCGTCATCAACTATGACTCGATCATCGTGGGTCTGGTTCTGGGTGCCCTCACTCTTTTGATTCTGTGGTCCGCTGCCCGCAAGGCAACCTCCGGCGTGCCCGGCCGCTTCCAGGCCGCCGTGGAGATGCTGGTTGAGATGGTGGACAACCAGGCCAAGGCCAACATCCACAACGCCGAAAGCCGCAAGTTCATCGCCCCCCTGGGTCTCACGGTGTTCGTCTGGATTTTCCTGATGAACTTCATGGACATGCTGCCCGTGGACTTGTTGCCTGCCATCTGGGCCAAGATCTACGGTGCTGCGGGCCATGATCCGCACCACGCCTACCTGCGTGTTGTGCCCACGGCCGACCTTTCGACCACCCTGGGCCTGGCGTTTGCCGTGCTGATCCTGCGCTTCTGGTACAGCGTCAAGATCAAGGGCGCTGGCGGCTGGGCGCACGAACTCGTGTCGGCTCCGTTCGGCACCAGCAAAAATCCCATCTTCGCCCTGATTCTGGGCGTGGTGAATCTGCTCATGCAGATCATTGAATATGTGGCCAACACCGTATCGCATGGCATGCGGTTGTTCGGCAACATGTACGCCGGTGAACTGGTGTTCATGCTGATCGCCCTGATGGGTGGTGCAGCTGCACTGTCGCTGTCGGGTGTGCTGCTGCCTGTGGGCCACGTCATCGCTGGCACCATCTGGACGCTGTTCCACATTCTGGTGATCTCGCTGCAAGCGTTCATCTTCATGATGCTTGCGCTGATCTACCTCGGTCAGGCGCACAACGCGCACTAAACGGTTCCCTTTCGTTTCTCTTTCCTTTTCAACTTTTCTTTTTTAACTCAGGAGTCATCATGGAAAACATTCTCGGTCTCGTCGCTCTGGCTTGTGGTCTGATCGTTGGTCTGGGCGCTATCGGCGCTTCCATCGGTATCGCACTGATGGGTGGCAAGTTCCTCGAGTCGTCGGCACGTCAGCCTGAGCTGATCAACGAACTGCAAACCAAGATGTTCATCTTGGCCGGTCTGATCGACGCTGCGTTCCTGATCGGTGTTGCTATCGCTCTGCTGTTCGCCTTCGCCAACCCCTTCGCTTCCACGTTCTTGGCCAACCTGCCCAAGTAATTCCCGTTCAACGCCACTCTAGAAAGGTGTTGCCGTGAGTATCAACGCGACCCTGTTCATTCAGGCCATCGTCTTCCTGATCCTGGTGTGGTTCACGATGAAATTCGTGTGGCCCCCGATCGCGAAGGCGTTGGATGAACGAGCCCAGAAAATCGCCGAAGGCCTCGCTGCTGCCGACCGTGCCAAGTCCGAACTGACCGCTGCCAATCAGCGCGTCGAGAAGGAACTGTCACAGGCACGCAACGAAACGGCCTCGCGTCTTGCGGACGCCGACCGACGTGCCCAGGCCATCATCGAAGAAGCCAAGGCACGCGCCACGGAAGAAGGCAACAAGATCGTTGCTTCCGCCCGTGCCGAAGCCGAACAGCAAACGGTGCAAGCCCGCGAAGCCCTGCGTGAGCAGGTCGCTGCGCTGGCCGTCAAGGGTGCAGAGCAGATTCTCCGCAAGGAAGTCAATGCCGGCGTTCACGCCGACCTGCTCAACCGCCTGAAGACCGAGCTGTAAGGGGACACACATGGCTGAACTCGCCACCATTGCCCGCCCTTACGCCGAAGCCCTGTTCAAGGCCGCTACTGCGGGTGCGGGCATGGACCTGGCCAGCACTGCTGACTGGGTCGATGAACTGGCGGCCATTGCCGCCAACCCCCAGTTGCGCCAGCTGGCGGACAACCCCAAGGTGACGGCAGACCAGGTGTTTGCCGTCTTCACGGGTGTTGCGCGTTCGGCTTTGCCTGACACGGCCAAGAACTTCCTGCGCACTGTCATCGACAACGGGCGCCTCGCCGCGCTGCCGGAAGTCGCTGCACAGTTTCGTGCCCTCGTGAATGGCCGCAGCGGCTCTTCGGATGCTGTGGTGCACAGCGCCTTTCCGATGGACGCTGCCGCACTGGCCGATGTCGGCACTGCGCTCGAAAAGCGCTTTGGCCGCAAGCTCAACCTCACTGCTCAGCTGGATCCGTCCCTGATCGGTGGCATTCGCGTAGTGGTGGGTGACGAGGTGCTGGACACTTCGGTCAAGGCCCGTCTTGAACAAATGAAAGCGGCCCTCACCGCGTAAGCGCGGCGAGGACAGCGAACCAAAGAAAGAAGGAAAGAGTCATGCAACTCAATCCCGCAGAAATTTCTGAACTCATCAAGAGCCGCATCGAAGGTCTGGCCGCCAGCAGCGATATCCGCAACCAGGGTACCGTGGTGTCCGTGTCCGACGGTATCGTGCGCGTTCACGGCCTGTCGGACGTGATGGCCGGTGAAATGCTTGAGTTCCCCGCCACCAAGGACGGTCAGCCCTCCTTCGGTCTGGCCCTGAACCTGGAGCGCGACTCCGTCGGCGCCGTGATTCTGGGCGAGTACGAGCACATCTCCGAAGGCGACACCGTCAAGTGCACGGGCCGCATTCTGGAAGTGCCCGTGGGCCCCGAACTGGTCGGCCGCGTGGTGAACGCCCTGGGCCAGCCTATCGACGGCAAGGGTCCCATCAACGCCAAGCTCACCGACGTGATCGAAAAGGTCGCTCCGGGCGTGATCGCCCGTAAATCGGTGGACCAACCCCTGCAGACCGGCCTGAAGTCCATCGACTCCATGGTGCCCGTGGGCCGTGGCCAGCGCGAGCTGATCATCGGTGACCGCCAGACCGGCAAGACGGCCGTCGCCATCGACGCCATCATCGCCCAGAAGGGCCAGGGCGTGACCTGTATCTACGTCGCCATCGGCCAGAAGGCTTCGTCGATCAAGAACGTGGTGCGCGCACTGGAACAAGCCGGCGCCATGGAATACACGATCGTGGTGGCCGCATCGGCTTCCGAATCGGCGGCAATGCAGTACGTGTCGGCCTACTCCGGTTGCACGATGGGCGAATACTTCCGCGATCGTGGCCAGGACGCCCTGATCGTTTATGACGACCTGTCCAAGCAGGCCGTGGCTTACCGTCAAGTGTCGCTGCTGCTGCGCCGCCCACCAGGCCGCGAAGCCTACCCTGGCGACGTGTTCTATCTCCACAGCCGCCTGCTCGAACGCGCAGCCCGCGTGAACGCCGACTACGTCGAAGCCTTCACCAAGGGTGAAGTCAAGGGCAAGACCGGTTCGCTGACCGCACTGCCCATCATCGAAACGCAAGCTGGCGACGTGTCCGCTTTCGTGCCTACCAACGTGATCTCGATCACCGACGGCCAGATCTTCCTGGAAACCAGCCTGTTCAACGCCGGTATCCGCCCCGCCATCAACGCCGGTATCTCGGTGTCGCGCGTCGGTGGTGCTGCCCAGACCAAGCTGGTGAAGAACCTGTCCGGCGGTATCCGTACCGACCTGGCCCAGTACCGTGAACTGGCTGCTTTTGCGCAGTTCGCTTCCGACCTGGACGAAGCCACCCGCAAGCAGCTGGATCGCGGTGCCCGCGTGACCGAACTGCTCAAGCAGGCACAGTACAGCCCCCTGTCCATCTCGCTGATGGGCGCGACGCTGTTCGCTGTGAACAAGGGCTTCATGGACGACATCGACGTCAAGAAGGTTCTCGACTTCGAACACGGCCTGCACCAGTTCCTGAAGACCAGCCACGCCGCACTGCTGGCCAAGCTGGAACAGGCCAAGGCCATGGACAAGGACGCAGAAGCCGAATTGACCGCTGCCATCGGCGCGTTCAAGAAGTCGTTCGCTTAAACCGGACGAGGAGCCATCATGGCAGCAGGCAAGGAAATACGCGGCAAGATCAAATCGGTGGAGAACACCAAGAAGATCACCAAAGCCATGGAGATGGTGGCTGCATCCAAAATGCGCAAGGCGCAGGACCGGATGCGGGCTGCCCGTCCCTACAGCGAGAAGATCCGCAACATTGCAGCCAACCTCGGCCACGCCAACCCCGAATACGTGCACCCGTTCATGAAGGTGAACGATGCCAAGGCGGCGGGCGTGATCGTGGTGACGACGGACAAGGGCCTGTGCGGCGGCATGAACACCAACGTGTTGCGTGCCGTGACGACCAAGCTGCGTGAGTTGCAAGGCGCCGGTGTTTCGACGGAGGCCGTGGCCATTGGCAACAAGGGCCTGGGTTTCCTGAACCGCGTCGGTGCCAAGGTGGTTTCGCATGTGACGGGCCTGGGCGACACGCCCCATCTGGACAAGCTGATCGGCCCCGTGAAGGTGCTGCTCGACGCGTACGCGGAAGGCAAGATCAACGCGGTGTACCTGAGCTACACCAAGTTCATCAACACCATGCGCCAGGAGTCGGTGGTGGAGCGGTTGCTCCCCTTGTCGTCCGAGCAGATGCAGGCCGAGAAGACCGAACATGGCTGGGACTACATCTACGAACCCGATGCCCAGACCGTGATCGACGATCTGCTGGTCCGCTACGTCGAATCCCTGATCTACCAGGCCGTTGCGGAAAACATGGCGTCCGAGCAGTCGGCACGCATGGTGGCCATGAAGGCCGCCACCGACAACGCCGGCAGCGTCATTGGCGAGTTGAAGCTGGTCTACAACAAGACGCGCCAGGCAGCGATCACGAAAGAACTTTCGGAAATCGTGGCTGGCGCCGCTGCTGTGTAAGCAGCTCAACCAACATCTAAATTGGAGCGAAAAATGGCTCAAGTGCAAGGCAAGATTGTTCAATGTATCGGCGCTGTGGTGGACGTTGAGTTCCCGCGCGACCAGATGCCCAAGGTGTATGACGCCCTCAAGCTCGAGGGCTCGGCCCTGACGCTGGAAGTGCAGCAGCAACTGGGCGACGGCGTGGTACGTACCATTGCCCTCGGCTCGTCGGACGGCCTGCGTCGTGGCCTGATGGTCACCAACACGGCCAACGCCATTACCGTCCCCGTGGGCAAGGCCACCCTGGGCCGCATCATGGACGTGCTGGGCAACCCCATCGACGAACGTGGTCCGGTGAGCCAGGAACTGACGGCTTCCATCCACCGCAAGGCCCCTGCGTACGACGAACTGTCGCCTTCGCAAGAGCTGCTGGAAACCGGCATCAAGGTGATTGACCTGGTGTGCCCGTTCGCCAAGGGCGGCAAGGTGGGTCTGTTCGGTGGCGCCGGTGTGGGCAAGACCGTGAACATGATGGAACTCATCAACAACATCGCCAAGGCCCACTCGGGTCTGTCGGTGTTCGCTGGTGTGGGCGAGCGTACCCGCGAAGGGAACGACTTCTACCATGAAATGGCCGATTCCGGCGTGGTGAACCTGGAGAAGCTCGAAGAGTCCAAGGTCGCCATGGTGTACGGCCAGATGAACGAGCCCCCAGGCAACCGTCTGCGCGTGGCGCTGACCGGCCTGACCATCGCCGAGTCCTTCCGTGACGAAGGCCGTGACGTGCTGTTCTTCGTGGACAACATCTATCGCTACACGCTGGCCGGTACCGAAGTGTCCGCTCTGCTGGGCCGTATGCCTTCCGCCGTGGGCTACCAGCCTACGCTGGCCGAAGAAATGGGCCGCCTGCAAGAGCGTATCACCTCGACCAAGGTCGGTTCGATCACCTCCATCCAGGCCGTTTACGTGCCAGCCGATGACTTGACCGACCCCTCGCCTGCCACGACCTTTGCCCACTTGGACTCCACCGTGGTGCTGTCGCGTGACATCGCTTCGCTGGGTATCTACCCTGCCGTGGATCCTCTGGACTCCACCAGCCGTCAGCTGGACCCGAACGTCGTGGGCGAAGACCACTACGCCACGGCCCGCGCCGTGCAAGGCACGCTGCAGCGCTACAAGGAACTGCGCGACATCATCGCCATTCTGGGCATGGACGAACTGGCTCCTGAAGACAAGCTGGCCGTGGCCCGCGCTCGCAAGATCCAGCGTTTCCTGTCGCAGCCGTTCCACGTGGCCGAAGTGTTCACGGGTTCGCCAGGCAAGTACGTTCCGCTGTCTGAAACCATCCGTGGTTTCAAGATGATCGTGAACGGCGAGTGCGATCACCTGCCCGAGCAGGCGTTCTACATGGTCGGTACCATCGACGAAGCCTTCGAAAAGGCCAAGAAGGTGGCCTGATTGCCCGGCGGCTGAGCGGCCCACAGCGGCTCAGCCCTCTGCAATCAAGCAACCCCTCTTTTCCTAGGAGCAATGATGAACACCATCCACGTTGATGTGGTCAGTGCCGAAGAGTCCATCTTCTCCGGTGAAGCACGTTTCGTCGCGTTGCCTGGCGAGGCTGGTGAGCTGGGTATCTATCCCCGCCACACCCCGCTGATCACGCGCATCAAGCCCGGCTCGGTGCGCATCGAGATGGCCAACGGTGACGAAGAGTTTGTTTTCGTGGCCGGTGGCATTCTGGAAGTGCAGCCCAACTGCGTGACTGTGCTGTCCGACACCGCCATCCGCGGCAAGGACCTGGACGATGAGAAGGCCAACGCGGCCAAGGCATCGGCCGAAGAAGCACTCAAGAACGCCAAGAGCGAGCTGGACCTGGCCAAGGCCCAATCCGAACTCGCCGTGATGGCGGCCCAGATTGCGGCGCTGCGCAAGTTCCGCCAGAAGAAGTAATCCAGCCACCCACTGTGCTTGGAGCAAAAAACCCGGCTTGGCCGGGTTTTTTTATGCCTGCGTGGCGGATAGAAACCGTGGCGCGGGCTTCACCGGAAGGGGGCTGGGCCCCGCGCGGTGCGCGCGAAGGGAGCCACTGCATCCGCGTGTTGTTTCGACTTCGGTTGATGGGACCTGTCTGCCGCCTTCAACGGCACGCAAACCTGCGTAAAACATGCCAAAGCAAAAAAGGCCGGAGCCCCGCAAGGGACTCCGGCCTTTTTATGGCGTTTGCACTTCGCGACCGGCCTGCACAGGCCGGTTGGAATTACATGGCGCTGAATTCGCCCGAAGGGATCTGGCCGGTGCGCAGGGCTTCAGCAGCCAGGGCACGCACAGCAGCACGGTCGGCCGTGGACTTGTAGGTCACCACACGCGAACCAGCGGGTTCGATGCTGCGGGTCTGGGCCACCGTGGCGGCTTCAGCAGCCACTTCAGCGCGGGTGCGGTTCGTGTCGAACTTCAGAGCGAACTGCGAGCCATCGGCTTCGTCAGCGTGGGCGCCGAAGGCAGAGAAAGCAGCCACAGCGGCGATGGAGATGATGCGAGCGGTCTTGTTCATGGTGAAACTCCGGTGAAATTCAAAAAAGAGGGATGTACTGGGCAATACGAAACAGAAAGGGCGGTGGATTCAGCGAATCAGGTGCTGAAGAATCAACCACGCTCACCGTAAGAAATCTGGCCGGTGCGCACGGCGTCAGCAGCCTGGGCACGCACAGCAGCGCGGTCGGCGGTGCTCTTGTAGGTCACCACACGCGAACCGGCGGGCTCGATGCTGCGGGTCTGGGCCACGGTGACGGCTTCGGCGGCCACTTCGGCGCGGGTGCGGTTGGTTTCGAACTTGGTAGCGAACTGCGAAGCATCGGCTTCGTCAGCGTGGGCACCAAAAGAGGCGAAAGCAGCGACAGCGGCGATGGAGAGGAAACGTGCGGTGTTGTTCATGATGAAAATCCTTGAAGTTAAAAAAGCGTCTCAAAAAAACCGGGTCAAAAACCAATCCTGAACCGGGTTCGGTGAGTCGCCTTGCGGGTTCGGCTCATCGATGGGTTGAACTGTACGCCGATGATGTTCAGAGAAAAACCATCTAGTCGCGAACTAACTGTTCTAGTATTGGAAACAATGCCCGCTCGTTGCGGGCGAACAAAGGTTGGCGATGGACCCCGGTGGCGAAAATTCCTGGCCTGGTAAGGAGAAACCCTGGGGCAAATTCAGAACGCTGAACAGCGAGCCCGCGAATCGGCGGGACTGGGTCTTCTGGTGGAGCGCACTGCCCCCCGAGAGTGCGAGCAACCGGCCGAAGGGCTGGCCGGTGGGCACCAGGTGCTAAGCCCTCGACGGCCCCACGGGTATGTCCGGAAGTTCGTTGACCTGGGCGGCACCGCCCGAGCGGGGAAAATGCCGGGCCAGGCGTTGCGAGACGGCGTCAATGGCCTGAATCAGGCCTTCTTCGTACTGCAATTGCTGGAAACGGGCGGACATCTGCTGCACCAGCCCTTGCCACTCCGGCGGCGGAACATACTGCGCCAAGCCCCGGTCGGCCACAATTTCGATGGCATGTTCGGGCATCAGCAGATAGATCAGCACGCCGTTGTTGTGCTCGGTGTCCCACACCCGGTATTTGCTGAACAGCATGATGGCGCGCTCGCGCGGGCTGGCCTGGCGGCGCAGGTAGCTCCAGGGCAAGCTGGCCTCGGCCACGATCCGGATCTGGCCCGTGTGCTGCAGTTCGCTGGCACTGACCTGTGCGCCCACGCGGTGCAATACTTGAGGTGACAGGGCGCGGCGGGAGGCGGCTTCGGTCCAGCGGTGTTGCAGCAGGCGCCGCAGGGCGCGCAGTGTGCCAAAAAAAGGTTTGTTGTCGTTGCAGCTCCCCATCACCAGTCTCCCGAGGCGCCGCCGCCACCAAAGTCGCCACCGCCGCCGGAGCTGAATCCTCCGCTGTCACTGCTGCTGTAGTTGCCACCACGGCTGCCGTGCCCCCAGCTCCCGGACGAGCCACTGCCTTGGCCCAGCGCCACGGGGGCGCTGCTGCCCCCGAAGATCCAGGTGTAGAGCAGCGCAATCACGCCAGCTCCGATGGACAGCAGCAGGCTGGAGGTGAACACAAACGCCAGCACCCCCACCCCGCCGCCCAGCAGCAGTCCGCCCAGCGCACTGCCAAAAATGCTGCGGGCCAGGGGGCCGGCCACCATCACGCCAAAGAACAGGAAGATGGCGAAATCGGTCCAGTCAAAAAAGCTGTGGGCGTTGATGCCCTGGGGCGTGCGCTCGACCTCGACCTCGGGCGGTGGCAGGGCTTCAGCGCCGATGCGCGCGGCGAGCTGTGTGGCCGCCGCGCTCAGACCGCCCGCGTAGTCGTTTTGCTGAAAACGCGGCTTCATCGCGCCGTCGATGATGCGCGCGGCAGCGATGTCGGGGATGGCGCCTTCCAGCGCCTTGGCCACTTCGATGCGCATCTTGCGGTCGTTCTTGGCCACCAGCACCAGCACACCGTCGCCCACGCCCCGGCGGCCGATCTTCCACTGGTTGCCCACGCGGTTGGCATAGGCGGCAATGTCTTCGGGTGCCGTGCTGGCCACCATCAGCACCACCACCTGTGCGCCCCGCGTCTGTTCCAGTGCGGCCAGCTGGGATTCAAGGGCCTGGGTGTCTGCCGCGCTCAGGGTGCCGGTCTGGTCGATGACGTGGCCGGTGAGGGGCGGGATGGTTTGTAGCGTGCCCTGGGCCAGCGCCCAGAAGGGTGTTAATGCCATAAATAATATAGCTATTAGCGCCCGTCCAATGCGCGCAAGAGGCATATTTTCTTCAGATTTCTGCTGTGAACAGGGCGCAGCCAGAGAGCATCAAGGCTTGGCTTTGGACGCGCCAAAGTCCACGGTGGGGGGCACGCTGATCTGCGTCTCGTTGGCCACGGTGAAGCTGGGTTTGGGCGCATAGCTGAACGCCATGGCCGTGAGGTTGGTGGGGAAGCTGCGCGCGAGCACGTTGTAGTCCTGCACCGCCTGGATGTAGCGGTTGCGGGCCACGGTGATGCGGTTCTCCGTGCCCTCCAGTGTCACGCGCAGGTCGCGAAAGCCCTGGTTGGCCTGCAGGGTGGGGTAGCGCTCGGACACCGCCATGAGGCGCGACAGCGCGCCCGACAGCTCGCCCTGGGCCTGCTGGAACTTGTTGAACGCCTCGGGGTTGTTCAGGGTTTCGGACGTGACCTGGATCGCCGTGGCCTTGGCGCGGGCCTCGACCACGCGGGTCAGGGTTTCCTGCTCAAAATTCGCCTCGCCCTTGACGGTGGCGACGATGTTGGGCACCAGGTCGGCGCGCCGCTGGTACTGGTTGAGCACCTCGCTCCAGGCGGCCTTGGTCTGTTCGTCTAGGCGCTGAAAGTCGTTGTAGCCGCAGCCGCCCAGGGCCAGCGTGGCCAGCAGCAGGGTACACAGGGCAAGAAGGCGTTGCAGCATCATCATGGGGTGTCCGCCAAAAAGAGAAAAAGGAGAAAAAAGAACAGTAAGGCGAATGTGCCAGAAACCCGCCCGGGCGGCGAGGTGGTGGGGGCCCGCTGGGCCACGCGGGGTGGCGCCATGGGGCCAGTGGCCCGCCAAAGACCCCGGCTTTTGCCGCTGGCTTGGTGGAGCAGCGGCACGCTGAACGCACAATAGCCGCCTGGCCGGAGCTGCCGCTCTGGCCCCGTCTGCCTGTTCCACCCCACCCATCGCCGCTGAACGACCATGCCCCGCGCCCGCTCCAAAGCTGTCACCCTCGGTGGCTCGTCGGATGAAACCGAATCTGCGTTCTACGAAGCCTTGCAGCGCGGCGATATCGATCTGCTGATGTCGTGTTGGGCCGACGAGGACGACATCGTCTGCGTGCACCCCGGCGGGCCGCGCCTGCTGGGGGCGGGCGCCATCCGTGCGGCGTTCGAGTCCATGTTCTCCAATGGCACGGTGCGCGCGCGGCCGGTGCAGGTGCACCGGGTGGTGGCGCTGTCGAGTGCCGTGCACAGCGTGGCCGAACAGGTGGAGGTGATGCTGCCCGATGGCCTGCACCAGGCCGTGGTGCTGGCCACCAACGTGTACCACAAGACCCCCGAAGGCTGGCGCATGGTGGCCCACCACGCCAGCCCCGGCGTGGCGCCCGACGCGCAGGTGGTGGCGGCCCAGCGGCCCGTGCTGCACTGACAGGCTGCAACCCACAGGCCGGAGAAAATCTGAGATTTTTTGTGCTTCTGCGCGCGATGGTATTGACCTGATAGCTATGAAATATGTAGCGCCTCGATGGCTGCCCGGTGGGCAGCTTCAAACGATCTGGCCCGCGCTGTACGCGCGCCGGGCACTGGGCCCCCGCCCCGAGTACCGCCGCGAGCGCTGGGACACGCCCGACGGCGATTTTGTGGACGTAGACTTTTTGCAGGACGGCATCGACGCCCGCGTGCCACGCCCGCTGCTGGTGGTGTTCCATGGCCTGGAGGGCTCCTCGCGCAGCCATTACAGCGAGGCCTTTGCCGACCTGGCGCGCCAGCGTGGCTGGGCCTGTGCGTTGCCGCACTTCCGGGGCTGCAGTGGTGAGATCAACCGCGCGCCGCGCGCCTACCACTCGGGCGACCATGCCGAGATCGGCTGGATGCTGCAGCGGCTGCGGGATGCACACACCGGGCCGCTGATGGCCGCCGGGGTGTCGCTGGGCGGCAATGCACTGCTGCGCTGGGCTGCCGAAGTGGGCACTGACGCCGCGCGCAGCGCCGATGCCGTGGCCGCCGTGTGTTCGCCCATCGACCTGGCGGCCGGGGGGCATGCGATCGGGCGCGGCTTCAACCGGCAGGTCTACACCCGCATGTTCATGCGCACCCTGGTGCCCAAGGCGTTGCAGAAACTGGCGCAGCACCCGGGGTTGTTCGATCGCCAGGCGCTGCTGGCCGCGCGGGACCTGTACGCGTTTGACAACGTATTCACCGCCCCGGTGCATGGCTACCGCAACACCGAGGACTACTGGCTGCGCGCGTCGGCCAAGCCGCTGCTGCACCAGATCCGCATCCCTGCACTGGTTGTCAACGCCCGCAACGACCCGTTTGTGCCCGCCGCGAGCCTGCCCGGGGCGCACGAGGTGGGCCGCTGCGTCACGCTCTGGCAACCGGCGCACGGCGGGCATGTGGGCTTCCCGCGCGGGCGCCCGCCCGGCCATGTGCGCGCCATGCCCGAGGCCGTGGGCGGCTGGCTGGCCGAGCAGGCCGGGGCAGGGGGCCACCCGGGAGGACAATCGGCCCATGGATGACATCGTCAAACAGGCCCTGGCCAAATGGCCCAACGTGCCGGACTGCTATGGCTGGCTGGGGCTGGACGCGCGCGGCCGCTGGTACCTGCGCGACGACACCACGCAGGCGGCGGGCCCCTTCCCGCAGAGCAAGGGGGAGTTGCTGGAGCACGACAAGCTCATCGCCTTCATCGCCCGCAACTACGAGGCCGACGCGCAGGGGCAGTGGTTCTTCCAGAACGGCCCCCAGCGCGTGTATGTGGAGCTGGAGGCCACGCCCTGGATCTGGCGCGTTCAGCCTGACTTCACCCTGCTGTCCCACACGGGCCAGGCTGCAGAAGCGGCCGATGCCCTGGTGGACGCGCAAGGGCGGCTGTACCTGGCCACGGCCCTGGGTGTGGGCCTGGTGCACAGTATGGATGTGGCCTTGGCCGCCGAGGCGGTGGAGTCTGGCCGCTGGCCGCTGCAGGAGGTGAATGCCAGCGATCTCCCGGCCCGGTACCGTTATGTGCCCAACCCGCAGGCGCGGATTGCGGGGCGGTAGGAGGCGCGCGAGGCCCCGTGAACGTCTGGGTTGGGCCGTGGGCCGCGCCCACAAAAAAGCCGACGCATGCGTCGGCTTTTTGATGGGTGAGGGCGCCAGCTGCCCCAATCTGTGGGGCGCCTCCGCAGACCGCTGCTCTGTGAGTAGCTGACAGTCGGCCGGGGGCTGCACACAACTCCTGGTGGGGCTGCTCGCCACCCCACAGGTGGCAGAGCGAGGACCGGGAGGGGCGGCTGAATCAGCGCGAAGCGGCGGGAGCGGCCGCTGCGGCGGCATCACCACCTGCAGCGGCGGGCGCGCCTTCTGCCGCTGGAGCAGCAGGTTCGTCGAACTTGCCACCACTGGCGTTGGCCATGTAGGCCACGGCGCGGGCGATTTCGGTGTCGTTGAAGTCGCCACCACCTTGGGGGGCCATCGCGCCCTTGCCCTTCAGTGCAGACTGGACCAGAGCCTCGAAGCCGGTCTTGATGCGGGCCGACCAGGCCGCTGCGTCACCCACCTTGGGGGCACCGGCGGCGCCCGACGTGTGGCAGGCCGTGCACTGGGCCTTGAAGACTTCTTCGCCGCCCTTGAGGGGGCGGTTGGCGTCACGCACTTCCACCATGCCCACCTTCTGGATGCGCTCGGCGATGGCCTTCTCAGGGTTGACGGCGCCAGCGGCAGGCTTGTCGGCGGACGTCACGTAAATGACCAAGCCGATGATGGCAAAGATCGGGATCACGAACGAGAAAAAGCTCGCCAGCAGCAGCTGCTTGGGAGTCTTGATGGGGCCGGTGTGCGCTTCTTCGTGGTGGTTGTCGCTCATGACGTCCTCTGGTTATCGGGGGGCTTTGATGAAATCAACCTTAAATTATATCTACGCCCCCGGGAACTTCGGCTGCGCGCCCGGCCCGAGGGGGCCGCTGTCGCCCGCGTACAACCCGTCACACATGGCGCGGGCGGCACGCGGGGCCATGCCTCAGCGCATCAGGAGCTGGGCTGCGTGGGCGCCGGGGCGCCGCCGCCCAGGGCCTTGTACAGCGCCACCTGGTTTTGCAGCTGCGCCAGCCGCACCTGCACCACGGCCTGTTGGGCCGTGAACAGGGAGCGCTGTGCGTCCAGCAAATCCAGGTAGCTGGACACGCCGTTGCGGTAGCGCAGGTCGGCCAGCTGCAGGCGCGCGCTTTCGGCCTCGGCCTGCCGCTGCTGGGCCAGGGCTTGCTCGCCCAGCGTGGCCTGCCCCGCAAGGGCGTCCGAGACCTCGCGGAACGCGGTCTGGATGGCTTTTTCGTACTGCGCGACGGCAATGCTGCGGCTGGCCTGCGCGCTTTCCAGGTTGGCCTGGTTGCGGCCTGCATCAAAGATCGGCAACAGCAGCGACGGCGCGATCGTGAAGCCCCAGGAGCCGTTCTTGAACAGCCCCGACAGCTCGCCGCTGGCTGTGCCCGCCTGGGCTGTCAGCGAGATGCGCGGAAAAAACGCCGCGCGTGCAGCGCCAATGTTGGCATTGGCGCCCACCAGTTGCTGCTCGGCCTGCCGGATGTCCGGCCTGCGGGTGAGCAGTTCCGACGGCAGGCCCGCAGGCAGCGGGGCCATGGCCGGGGCGTTGGCCAGGCGGCTGCCCGCCAGGCTGACCGCGACCTCGCCGGGCAGGGCCTGGCCCAGCAGCACGGCCAGCGCGTTTTCGTCGAGCGCGCGCTGGCGCTGTTGTTGCGCCAGGGTGGCGCGGGCCGCCTGGGTGAGGGATTCGGCCTGGCGGAAGTCCAACTCAGACGCCACGCCGGCATCCAGGCGCATCTTGGTCAGACGCACCGATTCTTCGCGCGAGGCGAGGGTTTGGCGCGACAGGTCCAGCAACTCCTCATCGGCCAGCAGGGTCAGCCAGCCATTGGCAACGGCGGCCACCAGGCTGACCTGCGCGGCATTGCGGCCTTCTTCGGTGGCGAGGTACTGGGCCAGGGCCTGTTCCTTGAGGCTGGCGAGGCGGCCGAAGAAGTCGATCTCCCAGGCCGAGATGGCCAGCCCGACGCTGAACGAGTTGGTCAGGTCGCCGCTGCCCGAGGCGGGCGCGCGGCTGGCGTTGGCGGCCAGGCCTACGCCCGGGTACTGGTCGGCGCGGCGCACCTGGTAGGTGGCGCGCGCCTGCTCGACGTTGAGCATGGCCATACGCAGGTCGCGGTTGTTGGCCAGCGCGGTCTCGATCAGTTGCTGCAGCCGGGGATCGGCGAAGTAGTCCTGCCAGGGCGCCGTGGCGGCAGGGCCTTGGGCGGTGCCCGCTGCAACGGTGGGTGCCATTGCATAGGTGGTTGGCACCGGCGCGGCGGGACGCTCATAGGTGGGGATGAACGAGCAGCCCGCGAGCAGCAGCGCAGCCGCTGCCGCCGTGAGCGCGAGAGGGGTGCTGCGGGGATCAATCATGGGTTCCAACTCCTGCTTCTTCTGCATGGCGGCGGCTCATTTCTGCCTGGCGTGCGCTGCCCTTGAACAGGCTGCGCACCACCACGAAGAACACGGGCACAAAAAACACGGCCAGTACCGTACCGGTGACCATGCCACCCAGCACTCCGGTGCCGATGGCGCGCTGGCTGGCAGAGCCTGCGCCCGAGGCAATGGCCAACGGCAGCACGCCCAGCCCGAAGGCCATGGAGGTCATGATGATGGGGCGGAACCGCAGGTGGGCGGCCGCCAGCGCCGACTCGATCACGCCCTTGCCCTGGGCCTGCAGGTCCTTGGCAAATTCGATGATCAGGATGGCGTTCTTCGCGGACAGGCCAATGATGGTGATGAGGCCCACCTGAAAGTACACGTCGTTGGCATAGCCCCGCATCAGCGTGGCCAGCAGCACGCCCAGCACGCCCAGGGGCACGACCAGGATCACCGCCAGCGGGATGGACCAGCTTTCATACAGCGCCGCCAGGCACAGGAACACGGCCAGGATGGCGAAGCTGTAGAGGATCAGCGACTGGGCACCTGCGAGTTTTTCTTCCCGCGACTGGCCGGTCCATTCAAAGCCGAAGCCTGCGGGCAGCTGGCCTGCGAGTTTTTCCATCTCGGCCATGGCAGCGCCGGTGCTGAACCCGCGCGCGGGCGCGCCCGAGATGCGCATGGCCGGATAGCCGTTGTAGCGCACCGTCTGCTGTGCGCCGTTCACCCAGCGGGTGGTGGCAAATGCCGACAGCGGCACGGGCTTGCCCTGGCTGTTGGCGGCATTGATCTTCAGCAGATCGTCTGGCTGCATGCGGGCTGGTGCATCGGCCTGCACCACCACGCGCTGCAGGCGTCCCTGGTTCGGGAAGTCGTTCACGTAGCTGGAGCCCAGCGCGGTGGACAGCGCCGAGTTGATGGCATCAAACGGAACGCCCAGGGCGTTGGCCTTGTCGCGGTCGATGTCGATCTGCAGCTGGGGAGCGTCTTCCAGGCCGTCCGGGCGCACCTGCGTGAGCACCTTGCTTTGCGAGGCCATGCCCAGCAGCTGGTTGCGCGCCTGCACCAGGGCTGCGTGTCCGGCGCCGCCCCGGTCTTGCAGGCGGAAGGTGAAGCCGCTGGCGTTGCCCAGCTCAGGGATGGGTGGCGGGCTCAGCGGGAAGATGAACGCATCGCGGATGCCCATCAGCCCCCCGAAGGCGCGGTTGGCCACGTCCTGCGCCGATTGGCCGGGGCCATGGCGCTCGCTCCAGTCCTTGAGGGTGACGAATGCCAGTGCCGCGTTCTGCCCCTGGCCTGAGAAGCTGAAGCCCAGCACGCCCACCATGCTTTGCACTTCGGGCTGCTTGAGGATGAAGCCTTCGACCTGTTCCATCACCGCCAGCGTGCGCTCTTGCGTGGCGCCTGGTGGCAGTTGCACGTTGACGATGATGTTGCCCTGGTCTTCGCTCGGCAAGAACGAGGTGGGCAGTCGCATGTAGACCACGGCCACGGCGCCCACGATGGCGGCGTAGATGACGAGGTAGCGCGCGGCACGCTTGAGCATGCGGGCCACAAAACCTTCATAGCCCTTGGCGGTGCGCGAAAAGCCCCGGTTGAACCAGCCGAAGAAGCCGGTTTTTTCGTGGTGGTGGCCGGCTTCCACGGGCTTGAGCAGCGTGGCGCACAGCGCAGGCGTGAGCGACAGGGCCATGAAGGCCGAGAAACCAATGGAGGCCACCATCACCGCCGAGAACTGGCGGTAGATGTTGCCGGTGGATCCCGCAAAGAACGCCAGGGGCACGAACACCGAGATCAGCACCACGGTCACGCCGATGATGGCGCCCGAGATCTGGCGCATGGCCTTGCGTGTGGCCTCCAGCGGAGACAGGCCTTCCTCGCTCATGATGCGCTCGACGTTCTCCACCACCACGATGGCGTCGTCCACCACGATGCCGATCACCAGCACCATGCCGAACATGGTCAGCACGTTGATCGAGAAGCCCAGCGCCAGCAACGTGGCGAACGTGCCCAGCAGGGCAATGGGCACCACGATGGTGGGGATGATGGTGTAGCGCCAGTTCTGCAGGAACAAAAACATCACCAGAAACACGAGGGCCACAGCCTCGAACAGGGTCTGCGCGACCTGCTTGATGGAGATGTCCACAAAGCGCGAGCTGTCATAGGGGATGCTCCAGCCCATGCCTTCGGGGAAGTAGCGCGAGAGTTCATCCATCTTGGCGCGCACTGCCTTGGCGGCTTCGAGCGCATTGCCGCTGGGTGACAGCTGGACGCCAATGCCCACGGCAGGCTTGCCGTTCAGGCGCGCGGCCGTGGCATAGGCCTGGCCGCCCAGCTCCACGCGCGCCACATCCTTGATGCGCACGGTGGAGCCGTCGGTGTTGGCGCGCAGCACGATGTTGCCGAACTGCTCCACGCTGCTGAGCTGGCCGTTGACCACGACGGTGGCGGCAATCCCCTGGCCCGCAATGTTGGGCAGGTCGCCGATCGTGCCGCTGGCCACCTGAGCGTTCTGGGCGCGGATAGCGGCTGTGATCTCGGCGGCCGAGATGTTGAAGCTCATCATCTTGGCCGGGTCGATCCAGATGCGCATGGCGCGCTCGGTGCCAAAAAGCTGCGCCTGGCCGATGCCCTGCAGCCGCTGCAGCTCGGGCGCGATGTTGCGCGAGGCGTAGTCGCCCAGGGCTACCGTGTCGGTGGCCGGGTTGGTGGACGACAGCATGGTGAACAGCAGGAAGTTGGAGCGCGACTTGTCCACGCGCACACCCTGCTGTGTCACCGCCGAAGGCAGGCGTGGGGTGGCGCGCGACAGGCGGTTCTGCACATCCACCTGCGCCAAGTCGGCGTTGGTGCCGGGCTGGAAGCTCAGGGTGATGCTGCCCGAGCCGTCAGCCTGGGCCACCGACTCCATGTAGATCAGGCCGGGTGAGCCATTCATCTCGCGTTCGATGACGGACAGCACGCTGTCCTCCAGCGTCTGCGCGGAGGCGCCGGGGTAGGCGGCGTTGATGACGATGGCGGGCGGCGCCACCGGCGGGTACTGCGCGATCGGCAGCTGCGTGATCGCCACGCCGCCCATCACCATGATGAACAGGGCGATCACCCATGCAAAGATGGGGCGGTCGATAAAAAATTTGGCCATGCTGGGGTGCCCCTTATGGCTTGGCGGCAGAGACCGGTGCGGAGGCGGGGGCCGCTGCCGAGGCAGCGGGTGCTGCGGCCGCACCAGGTGCCTGCCATGGGACGGGCTTTACCGGCGTGCCTGGCGGCAGCATCTGCAGCTTCTGGAAGCCATCGACCATCACCTTTTCGCCTGCCTTGAGGCCGTCAAGAACGACCCAGCGGTTGTTTTGCGCGGCGCTGATCTTGATGGTGCGCGCGGCCACCTTGCCGTCGTCGCCCACCACGCTGACCGTGTCGCCTTGTTGCGTGCGCGTGACCGCCTGCTGGGGCAGGGTGATGGCGTTGCTGGCTTGTGCTTGCTCGATGCGCACCCGCAGGTACAGGCCGGGCAGCAGCTCGCCCTTGGGGTTGGGCACTTCGGCGCGCAGTGTGACCTGGCCGGTGGTGGCATCGACCGACAGGTCGGTGAACAGCAGCTTGCCGGACTGGGCGTATTCCGTTCCATCCCCGAGCACCAGCTTGACGCTGGCAGCCTCAGTGTTGCCGGCGCGTTTGAACTGGCCACTTTCCATCGCGCGGCGCAGCTGGAAGACATCGCTGGCCGATTGGGTGAAGTTCACGTACACCGGGTCGATCTGTTGCACCACAGCCAAGGCTGTGGCCTCGCCCTGCCCGACCAGGGCGCCTTCGGTCACCAGCGCCCGGCCAATGCGGCCGGCAATGGGCGAGGTCACGCTGGCATAGCCCAGGTTGATGTCGGCCGTGCGCACCGCTGCCTTGGCGGCTGCCACGTCGGCCTGTGCCTGCTTTTCGGCAGCTTCGGCGTTCACGAAGTCTTGCTTGCTGATGGCGTTGGCGCTCACCAGCGGGCGATAGCGTTCGACCTGCGCGCTGGCCTGGGCGAGGTTGGCCTGGGCCTTGGCGAGGCTGGCGCGGACGCTTTCTGCTGCTGCGGCGTAGGGCGCCGGGTCAATGCGGAACAGGGCTTCGCCCGCCTTGACGTCGCTGCCTTCCTTGAACAGGCGCTGCTGCAGGATGCCGGCCGCGCGGGCACGGACCTGTGCCACGCGCGAGGCCTCGACGCGGCCGGGCAGCTCCGTCACCAGCCCGACATCGCCGGGCGTTGCGGTGACCACGCCGACCTCCACCGGAGGCATTTGCGGCCCACCCGCAGCCGCCTTGCTGTCGGTTTTGCCGCAGGCAACCAGGAGCGCAGCAACGGCACTGGCCGCCACAAAGGTGAGTGTTTTTCGACTGTAAGCCGAGGAAAGGGGCGGGATGACGGATGTGTCACGCAGTTTGGGCATGAGAGTCCTTCTGATCGGCGTCAAGAAATGGGGTTGTAGGGGATGGGTTGCCTGCGATAGGCGACCCAAAACAAGAGCCCGACAAAACAAGTGTGCAATTATACATACAAACATGAATGTATAATTGTGGCGAGCGGATGTCGGGGCGATGCCGCTGGTGGGGTGGGGTGCCCGAAAGAGGAGACACAAGTTATGGCGCGTCGAACCAAAGAAGATGCGATTGCTACACGCAACAGCCTGATTGATGCGGCTGAGAGGGTTTTTTGCAAAAAAGGGGTGGCGCGGGCCTCGCTGAGCGACATTGCCCAGGCCGCAGGCGCGACCCGGGGGGCCATTTACTGGCATTTCAAGGACAAGGTGGACCTCTTCGGTGCCATGATGGACCGAGTGACGCTGCCGCTGGAGCAAGGGTTTGGAGCGCTGGAGGGGAGCACTTGTCCAGATCCTGTGGAGCGGCTGCGTGCGGTCCTGGCGCTGGTGCTGCATGGGGTGGCGTCGGATGAGCGAACTCGCAGGGTGTTCGAGATTGCGCTCTACAAGGTCGAATACGTGGGGGAGCTGATTGGTGTGCGTGATCGGCACATCGCGGCCTCAGACGGTTTCACTAGCCTGCTGGCGCGCGACTTCGAGTTGGCCGCCCAGGCGCAGCGCGTAGTTTTGCCGATGACGCCCGTGGAGGCCGCTGTGGGATTGCATGCCTTGTTCGATGGATTGATTCGCAACTGGATACTGGGTGGCGGGGCGTTTGATCTGGAGCGGGTGGGGCGGGTGGGGACCGATGCGTTCCTGGTGGGGCTGGGCTTGACCTTGCCAGTTGCTGCAGAGCTTGCAGGGGTTGGTGTGACTGGATAGTGGTTGGGTGGTGGCTGGCTGGGGTTGTTGTGGCGGCTGTGGCGTTGAGTCGTGGCGGGTTGTTTCCCAATTGGGGGCGGCTGCGTGCGATAATCCAAGGCTGTACCGGTTCAGTCCAGCGGCTGTAGCTCAGTGGATAGAGTATTGGCCTCCGAAGCCAAGGGTCGTGGGTTCGATCCCCGCCAGCCGCGCCAGTGATGTTTGCCGTTGTGTGCTCTGCTGTTTGTGGGGCGAATGTGCAAATTCTTGGAATTTTTCTGGACTGCAAAAAACTGGTGCTATAATTCGAAATTCTCCGGAGGGGTGCCCGAGTGGCTAAAGGGGGCAGACTGTAAATCTGTTGGCTTACGCCTACACTGGTTCGAATCCAGTCCCCTCCACCAGTGAGTGGTAGTGTTGAGAGTGATGCTTGATTCCGCGTCGGTGCGGAGTTGGGTTCGCAAAGGTCGATGGCCGATGCGGGAGTAGTTCAATGGTAGAACCCTAGCCTTCCAAGCTAATGACGCGGGTTCGATTCCCGTCTCCCGCTCCACTGCTTGTTTGTTCTGGTTTGTTGAGATAGAGATTTTGAGGTCGCGCAAGCGGCATCAAGTTGCCCATGTGGCTCAGTGGTAGAGCACTCCCTTGGTAAGGGAGAGGTCGCGGGTCCGATTCCCGCCATGGGCACCACTTTCAGGTGCGTCCGGATCTGGTTGCGCCGAGATCCTGTTGTGTTGATATAGATTTTTTTCGGAGTCGGAAAAATGGCAAAAGGAAAATTCGAGCGTACCAAGCCCCACGTCAACGTGGGCACGATCGGCCACGTGGACCATGGCAAGACGACCCTGACGGCAGCGATCGCTACCGTGCTGTCGGCCAAGTTTGGCGGCGAAGCCAAGGCCTACGACCAGATCG
>NZ_JBUDZG010000043.1:0-24130 GCF_054950075.1 Acidovorax sp. Q11
TGCAGGTCAATGGCTGCGTACAGTGTCATGTCGGTCTCCTTCGGGGGCTTGCCCGCTTGATCTGGAAACCAAACGGTAGGCCCGTGAACGGGGATCGACAACTCGGGCTAGATGATTCTTCAGGTCTGAACCTGTCGGGTTGTGTGCGAGCGACTGCGTAAAGAAGAGCCTGGGCCGCTGGGTGATCAACAACTGTTCCAGGGCTTCCAGGTCCGGCCCATCGTGCAGGCGTGGCACGCCCAGCACCTCAGCACTGGCCATCTTCAACTTGCCGAACAAAGGGTAGTAGCCAGGGTCGTCTACCAGCACCTGGCCACCAGGCGGCACGAAGTAGCGAATGACGATATCCATCGCCTCGTTGGCACCGTGCGTCAGCACGATCTGCCGGGGTTCGGCGCCGATCCCAAAGTCCGCGAGCTTGCGCACCAAATGCTCACGCAGCGGGGCATACCCAAAGCGGCTGCCATAGCGGAACAGGGAACCCAGTCCAGTGCGTACGACCTTCTGGTGGTACTTGTCCAGCCTGACATCAGAAAGCCATTCGACTGGCGGGAATCCATCCGCTACTGCCAAGGCTCCAGGCTCGGTCTTGAGCTGCTCCCGCATCAGCCATACGATGTCTTTTGCTCGCCCTAAGCTTCCCGCCTCGTCGTCGGCCGCCTTGGATGGCGGCTTGTCGACCACGAAGTACCCGGCACCTCGACGCGGTTCAATCAGGCCGCGCGAAACGAGCAATTCAAAAGCCGTGACCACTGTGTTCTTGGCGTATTTGTGGAGTTCGGCCATCTCGCGCAGCGAAGGCAATTTGTCGCCGACCCTGTAGGCCCCGTCGCGTATCTGCCGTTCGATGTCGTCGGCGACCGAGACCGGCAATGTGGCCGGTCTGGAGCGACGTGTCTGGGGGCTTCCTGCTGCTGTCATTTTTTACCTCTGGCGCATCACTGTCCTTTTCCAGAACAGAAACTGTTTGCCAAAACTGTACCTTCTATATTTGGTACGGTTGTCTTAAAGTTTACCCATACCGTATCCACTACTGAGCAGACATCCAATGGTCGATTCACGACTTCCAAATTTTCGTTCCCTCACCCCTGCACAGCGCTTGGAGCATGTCGCACGCATTACCAACTTGTCCGAGGCAGACATCGCCCTGATCAGTCAACCCGGCGCGCTCAGCGTAGAGCGTGCCAACGGGATGGTGGAGAACGTCCTCGGAACGTTCGAGCTCCCATTTGGCATTGGCGGGAACTTCCAGATCAACGGTCGTGATGTCCTCGTGCCGATGGTGGTCGAAGAGCCTTCAGTCGTCGCAGCAGCTTCGTTCATGGCAAAACTGGCTCGCGACTGCGGCGGATTCGAAACCTCAAGTACGGGCCCGCTGATGCGCGCCCAGGTGCAGGTCATCGGCGTCACCGACCCATACGGCGCCCGTCTTGCACTCCTGAAGCATCGCGATGAAATCCTGGAGGTCGCTAACAGTCGCGACAAGGTGCTCATTGGTTTGGGCGGCGGCTGCCGCGACATCGAGATCCACGTGTTCCCTGACACGGCCCGTGGCCCGATGATCGTCATGCACCTGATCGTTGATGTGCGCGACGCGATGGGAGCCAACACCGTCAACACCATGGCTGAGTCGGTTTCTCCTCTGGTCGAGAAGCTCACCGGCGGCACCGTGCGGCTGCGCATCCTGTCCAACTTGGCCGACCTGCGCCTGTCACGCGCCCGAGTGCGGCTCACCCCCGAAACACTCACCACCAACGAGCGTACCGGCGAAGAGATCATCGAAGGCGTGCTAGATGCCTACACGTTCGCGGCTATTGATCCTTACCGGGCGGCAACACACAACAAGGGGATCATGAACGGTATTGATCCCGTCATCGTTGCTACCGGTAACGACTGGCGAGCAGTCGAGGCAGGTGCCCATGCGTACGCTTGCCGAAACGGTCGCTACACCTCACTCACGACTTGGGAAAAAGACACCCAAGGAGCACTTGTCGGGACTATCGAAATGCCTATGCCCGTGGGTCTGGTGGGGGGCGCGACCAAGACACACCCTTTGGCCCAGCTGTCGCTCAAGATCATGGGCGTCAAGTCGGCACAGGAGCTGGGTGAGGTGGCTGTCGCCGTAGGCCTGGCCCAAAACCTCGGGGCGCTACGTGCTCTGGCCACAGAAGGCATCCAGCGCGGCCACATGGCATTGCATGCCCGCAACATTGCCCTAGTCGCCGGAGCCACGGGCGACGAGGTTGATGCCATAGCCAAACGGATGGCTGCCGAGCACGACGTGCGCACCGAGCGAGCGCTAGCCTTGCTTGAAGAGCTGCGCCGTAAGTAAGACCGCCACCGTTACCGACAAGTTGGCTGATTTAGCCGACCTCAAAACCAGTCAGCCCCGTTCCCTCATCAAATAACTTGGAGACAATCAAAATGACACAACCTCAGCTCAAGCGTCGCACTGTGCTCGGCTCCCTCGGCGCCACGATGTTGTCAACGGTGGCATTCCCTGCGCTCGCCCAGAGCGCAGCTTTCCCCAACCGTCCTATCAAAATCATCGTCCCTTGGGCAGCTGGGGGCGGCGGTGACGTGATCGTGCGTCTAATGGGAACGAGTCTTCAGAAACGGCTGGGTCAGTCCGTTGTGGTTGACAACCGACCCGGCGCCGTCGGCACCATCGGCAGTGTCGCGGCAGCGCGTAGCCCGGCCGACGGCTACACGCTCGTGTACGGTGGCATGGAATCGCACACTATCGCACCCCATGCAATGAAGAAGGCACCTTACGACCCCAAGAAGGAATTTGTTGCCATCGCACCGCTGGGTTTCTTCCCGGCAGCCCTGGTCGTGAGTGCTTCACACCCAGCCAAGAACTTGGGCCAGTTCCTGCAGATGGCCAAAGACGCCAAGACCCCTATGAGCTTCGGTTCGTGGAGTACCGCTACGTCCGGACACCTCATGATGGAGGCCCTTAAGGTCGCGAAGGGCGTCGATCTCCTGCATGTTCCATACAACGGCACAGCGCCCCTGCTCAATGCCCAACTGTCTCAGCAGGTCGACTGTTCCATCAACGTCTTGTCGACCGTTGAACCCCACATCCGCAGCGGCACGCTGCGCTTGTTGGCGGTCTCAATGCCCCAGCGTCTGCCGGAGTTTCCGGACGTCCCTACCCTCAAAGAGATCGGTCTCAATGTCGAAAGAGGACCATGGGTAGGAATTTTCGGCCCGGCGGGAATGCCTGCAGACATCATCGCGCGCGTGCACGAAGCAGTCGATGCAACTCTCAAGGAGTCGGCCATCGTTGAGCAGGCCAAGAAAATGTTCTTCGTCGTCGAGCACATGGATCAGCGCGCGTACCAGAACTTCTATTTCAACGAGATCGATCGCTGGGGAGAGTACGTCAAGACTGCCAAGGTAGCGATTGAGTGATCGCTACGGCGTCGCTCGACGGCACAGGTAGATAACCCCGGGGACCCGTGCCGCTTGCGCATCGGAGTGGTTGACAAACCGTGTTTGCCCATCATCTGGTCGCTGCGGTCGTCTTCGTCTTGCGTGGCATTCATGCTCCTTGTTGACATGCTATGCCTCACACACAAAATTTCTGACAGGCTCGGCGCACCCGGCCAGCGCGCAGGCGCGTGCCGCACCACAATCGGCGCCCATGACTTCTTCTTCGACGATGCTGCGGCTGATCAGCCTGGCGGCCTTTTGCAGCATGGCGTCCATGCGCGTGTGCGACCCGATGCTGGTGGCACTGTCTGTGGAATACCAGATCACCACGGGCGATGCCTCGGCGGTGATTGCGGCGTTTGCCGTGGCCTATGGCGTGCTGCAGCTGGTGTATGGCCCGCTGGGCGACCGGGTGGGCAAGGTGCGCGTGATCATCGGCGCCACGGCGGCCTGTGCGGTGTTCAGCGCCATGACGGCGCTGGCGCCCAGCTTCAGCTTGCTGGTGGTGGCGCGTGCGGCCATGGGGGCGGCGGCGGCCGGGATCATTCCGCTGTCGATGGCGTGGATTGGCGATGAGGTGGCCTACGAGCAGCGGCAGGAAACATTGGCGCGGCTGATGGTGGCCACGGTGACCGGGATGATGGCGGGCCAGTGGTTTGGCGGTTTTGCCACCGAAACGCTGGGCTGGCGTGCGGCGCTGGGTGTGCTGGCCGTGCTGTTCTTCACGGCGGCCACGCTGCTGCTGCGCCATGCGCGTGCCAGCGGGGCGCTGCGTCCTGTGGTGGTGCCAGGCGCACCGGCGTTCTCGCTGGCCAACTACCTCGCGGGCACCCTGGCGCTGCTGCGCATCCCGCGTGTGCGCTGGGTGCTCACAGTGGTCACGATTGAGGGCGCGCTCGCGTTTGGCACGCTGGCGTTTGTGCCCGCGCGCATGGTCGATGGGTTTGGCCTGTCGGCCTCGGCGGCTGGCGGTGTGATGGTGCTGTATGGCGTGGGCGGGCTGATCTACAGCGTGTTTGCGCGGCGCTGGCTGGCGGCGCTGGGCGAGCGGGGGCTGGCCGTGCTGGGGGCCAGCTTCATTGCCATCGGCCTGCTGTCGCTGGCCTGGGCGCCTGCGGTGGGTTGGGCTATGCTGGGCTGCTTCTTGGCGGGCATCGGCTTTTACATGCTGCACAACACGCTGCAGGTGCAGGCCACGCAGATGGCGCCCCAGGCCCGGGGCACGGCGGTGACGCTGTTTGCGTGCCTGCTGTTTCTGGGACAGTCCACGGGCGTGCTGATGGTGGCTTTCAGTGTGGACCGGGGATGGTTGCCGCCGGTGTTCACGGTGGCGGCGGTGGGGGTGTTTGTGCTGGGGCTGCTGATCTCGCGCCGGGTACAGGCGCGTGGGGCGGTGGCAGGCGCCTGACGGGCCCCGCCGGTGCACCCGTCAGCCCCGCGCCTCGTACCAGCCCTTGCTGCGGTTGACCACAGCCACCACCGTCAGCATCACGGGCACCTCGATCAGTACGCCCACCACCGTGGCCAGCGCCGCGCCGGAGTGAAAACCAAACAGGCTGATCGCCGTGGCCACGGCCAGCTCGAAGAAGTTGGACGCGCCGATCAGCGCCGAGGGGCAGGCGATGTTGTGCTTTTCGCCCACGGCGCGGTTCAGGCCGTAGGCCAGGGCGGAGTTGAACAGCACCTGGATGAGGATGGGCACGGCCAGCAGGGCAATCACCAGCGGCTGCTGCAAGATGGCTTCGCCCTGGAAGGCGAACAGCAGTACCAGCGTGGCCAGCAGCGCGGTGATGGACCAGGGGCCGGTGCGCGCCACCGCGGCGTCGAAGGCGGCCTGGCCCTTGCGCAGCAGGCGCTTGCGCAACCACTGCGCGATCACCACGGGAATCAGGATGTAGAGCACCACCGAGGTGAGCAGCGTGTCCCACGGCACGGTGATGGCCGACAGGCCGAGCAAAAAAGCCACCAGCGGCGCAAACGCCACGATCATGATGCTGTCGTTGAGGGCCACCTGCGACAGCGTGAACAGCGGGTCGCCCCCGGTGAGGCGGCTCCACACAAACACCATGGCCGTGCAGGGCGCGGCGGCCAGCAAAATGAGCCCGGCGATGTAGCTGTCGATCTGGTCGGCAGGCAGGTACGGCGCAAACCAGTGGCGGATGAACAGCCAGCCCAGCAGCGCCATCGAAAACGGCTTGACCAGCCAGTTGACGAACAGCGTCACACCAATGCCGCGCACATGCTGGCGCACCTCGGCCAGCGCACCAAAGTCCACCTTTAGCAGCATGGGGATGATCATCACCCAGATGAGCAGGCCCACCGGCAGGTTGACGCGTGCCACCTCCAGCGCGCCCACGGCGCGCGCCGCGCCGGGCAGCCACTGGCCCAGCGCAATGCCCACCACGATGCACAGCAGCACCCAGACGGTGAGGTAGCGCTCGAACACCGCCATGCCAGCGGCCGGGGAGGGGGGCAACGCGCTGGCAGCAGCACGTTGTAAAGGGCTTGGTGGCAGGGTCATTTCAGTGATCCCTTCAGTGATCCATTGCGCTGCGCGCCACCCGCGATGCATGAAACTGGCGCGGCCCAAACCCGTGCACCCGTGGAACTGGCTTTGCCAGGCCACCGGGTGCGTCCCCCTCCCGCGCAGCGAGAGAGGGGTGAAGGCGCGAAGCGACTCAGGGGGTGTTTCATCTTATTGCGCGGGCAGGTTGCGGGCCATGGCTTGCAGCGCGGTGGCGGCGAGCTTGTCGTCGGGCAGGTTCACCAGCAGCTCCAGGCGCTGCTTGATGGCGTGCAGGGTTTTGCGGAATGCTTCGGCCTTGTCGGCGTCCGAGCCATCGCCTGCTGACGGGTCGGCATAACCCCAGTGCGCCGTGGCCGGGTGGCCGGGCCAGAAGGGGCAGACCTCGCCTGCTGCGTTGTTGCACGCGGTGATGATCAGGTCCATGTGCGGCGCACCGGGGGCGGCGAATTCGTCCCAGCTTTTGCTGCGCAGCCCCTCGGTGGGGATGCCCGCGTGGGCCAGCGCCTGCAGGCCCAGCGGGTGGGGCTGTTGGTTGTCGCGCGGGCTGCTGCCCGCCGAGTAAGCTTTGAAGCGGCCCTGGCCCATGGCGTTGAGCAAGGCCTCGGCCAGGATGCTGCGGGCAGAGTTGTGCGTGCACAGAAACAGCACGTTCAAAGGAGTGCGTGGTGTGCTCATTGCAGACCTGGGCTCAGCAGCATTTGTTGGGGTTGTTAGCGGTGGGGCCGCAGCAGGCGGCCTGGCCGGGCGCAGGGGCCGAAGGCGCGCCCGTGGGGCAGCACGCGGCCTGGGCTGGCTGCTGCGCCGCCGCTTCGTTGAACACGGGGATGTTGCCCAGCGTGTGGAAGTGTTCCCATGCCACGCCCTGCGGGTCTGTGATCCAGTGCTTGTCGCTGCGGGCGTAGCAGCAGGTGGTGGCGCCTTCGTCGAGCAGGGCCATGTCGGCACCTTCGGCGCGCGCCTTCAGTTCGGCCAGCTCGTCGGCCTCATCCACCTGGAAGCCCAGGTGGTCCACGCCGGGCCTGTCGCCCCGGGTGGAGATGGCGAAGTTCACGCGCGGGTCTTCGAGCATCCACTTGGCGTAGTCGCCCTCGACCCGCGCAGGCTCGGCCGCAAACAGCCGGGAGTAGAACGCGATGCTCTTGGCGAGGTCATCGACATGCATGTGGACGTGGAATCGCTTCATGGTGGTTTCCTTTCGGCTGTGGGTCGTGGGGTGGAAGTTGTTGGGGGCGATCAGCACTGGCAGGCGGCGGTGGCCTCGTCGGTCAGGCAGGCAGCGCCCTGGCAGCAGTTCTCGGTCAGGTAGGCCAGCAGGTCGTTCATGGTGGCAAACGAGGCGCGGTAGATCAGGTTGCGGCCCTGGCGCTCCTGGCTCACCAGGCCCGCGTGGGTCAGCTCCTTGAGGTGGAACGACAGCGTGTTGGGCGCAATGCCCAGCTGCTCGGACAGCCCGCCGGGCGTGAGCCCCTCCTGGCCCGCCACCACCAGGGCGCGGAACACCCGCAGGCGCACTTCCTGGGCCAGGGCGGCGAGGGATCGGATGACATCGGTTTCTTGCATGATTCGATAATACAACAAAAGTTGAAATATGGAAGTGTCGCCTGGAGAAGTTTCTGGAGTTGTCAGGAAAATTCAAGGAAAAATGGCAGTGTGCGCGCTATGGTATTGCTCTGATAGCTATGAAATTCATAGTTACTGAAGTCTGTGTATCACGGTCTTCATAACTCAGCAATCTAATCACCCGATTTTTTAATCGTTTGTGAACTTACGATTCGCCGATACAGTCGCCCATCCTTTTCCAGACCCGCGCGGCAGCGGCCACTCACTGTGGGGCCGCTGCCGCGCACTGCTTTCCATGATCGATTTACGGGGTATCACCCAAACCTACCAGGGCCCACAAGGCCCCGTCGAAGCCCTGCGTGGCATCGACCTCACCATCCAGCCGGGCGAAGTGTTCGGCATCATCGGCAAGAGCGGCGCGGGCAAAAGCTCGCTGGTGCGCGTCATCAACCTGCTCAACCGGCCCACCACGGGCCAGGTCATCGTGGGCGGGCGTGACCTGACCCAGCTGAACGACGCACAACTGCGCGAGGCCCGCCGCGAGATCGGCATGGTGTTCCAGCACTTCAACCTGCTGTCGTCGCGCACCGTGTTCGACAACGCCGCGTTGCCGCTGGAACTGGCGGGCATGGACAAGGCAGCGATCCGCGAGCGCGTGAACCCGCTGCTGGAGCTGGTGGGCCTGTCGGCCCTGGCCGACCGCTACCCCGCGCAGATCAGCGGCGGGCAAAAGCAGCGCGTGGGCATTGCGCGTGCGTTGGCCAGCCGCCCCAAGGTGCTGCTGAGCGACGAAGCCACCTCGGCGCTGGACCCGGAGACGACCCGCTCCATCCTCGACCTGCTGCGCCAGGTCAACCGCGAGCTGGGCCTGACGGTGGTGCTCATCACGCACCAGATGCAGGTCATTAAGCAGGTGGCCGACCGCGTGGCTGTGATCGAGGCGGGCCGCATCGTGGAGCAGGGCCGCGTGCTCGATGTGTTCACGCGCCCGCAGCAGGCCATCACCAAGAGCCTGATCGACGAGATCCTGCCGCAAGAGCTGCCTGCGAGCGTGCTTGACCATGTGCGCAAGCTCACCCGCCAGCTGGCCACCACGGCGCCCGGCCACGCGGGGCGGCTGCTGCGCTTGTCGTACTCGGGCGACAGCGCCTACCAGCCCATCCTGTCGCAGCTGATCCGCGAGTTTGGTGTGGACATGAGCATCCTGCACGGCCAGGTGGACGAGATCCAGGACGAGACCTTCGGCTCGCTGGCCGTGTACGCCAGCGGCGAGCCCATGCAGGTGCGCGGCGCGGTGGAGCACCTGCGCGCAGGCGGTGTGGCGGTGCAAGAAGTCACCATTGAAATCTGAGGGAGCCATAAGCCATGTTCGACCATTTCACTCCGGCCATGCTGGACCTCTTTGCCTCCTCGTTGTGGGAGACGCTCATCATGGTGGGCATCTCCGGCATCGTGGGTGGCCTCATCGGCGTGCCGCTGGGCGTGTTCCTGCGCCTCACGGACCATGGCGGCGTGCTGCAGAACGGCCCCGTCAACAAGCTCGTGGGCTGGCTGGTGAACGCCGTGCGCTCCACGCCTTTCATCATCCTGCTGGTGGCCATCATCCCGTTCACGCGCTTCATCACGGGCTCGTCCATCGGCACCGCCGCCGCCGTGGTGCCGCTGACGATTGCTGCCGCACCGTTTGTGGCCCGCCTGGTCGAGGCCGCTTTGCGCGAGGTGGACCACGGCCTGGTCGAAGCCGCCCAGGCCATGGGCGCCACCACCAGCCAGATCGTGTGGAAGGTGCTGCTGCCCGAGGCGCTGCCCGGCATCGTGGCGGGCCTGACCATCACCTTCGTGAGCCTGACCGGCTACTCGGCCATGGCCGGTGCGATTGGCGGCGGTGGTCTGGGTGACCTAGGCATCCGCTACGGCTACCAGCGCTTTCTGCCTGAGATCATGCTGGCCGTGGTGCTGGTGCTGATCTTCTTTGTGCAGGCCGTGCAGAGCCTGGGGGACTGGGCGGTGCGTAGGTTGAGCCACCGCTAGTTGGCGATCTGCAGCAGCTCTTTTTTGCTATTTATTTGATAGCTTCTGACGCTTGATGGATGGCGCTAGCAGCTTTTTCTTCGGCAGGTTCTAGCGCAAGGGGTTGTGCGGCCCGTGGCATGGAATGCAGCCCGCAAAGAAAACGGTCTCTTGCGCGGCAGCACAAGAGACCGATATGGCCGGTAAGACCGGCGACCGGGTGAAGGCTGTTACTTGGCGAGCGCCTTGCGGAACTCCGGGTCGGTAATGAGGCGAGCCACCAGCTTGCGGTACAGGCCTTCATACTGCTGCGCTGCTGCGGGAATGGCCACAGCCCCCATAAAAGACGACTCCCATTCCGACTGGACCGACAGCTCCTTTTCGTAGCGCTTGGCGCCGCCGCGGATAACGGTGAAGCGGGCCCGGATCGCGCCCTTTCCCGTGCCTATGTCCGGATCCAGCTGGCTATGGGTCAGGACGCCCGAGACCACGGCGTCGGCCTGCGGGTTCAACAGCCCGGCAGCGGCCAGTTCTACCTGCAGGCTTTCACGCAGGTACTCGGCAAACGATCCGTTAGTGGGAGCCTGCACTGAGTTGGCGCCGCGCAGCGAATGCCCCTTGTCCATTTGCGCAGGCTTGCTGGCATCGAGGGAGAACGATCCCACGCGTGTTTCAGTCAGGTTCGCTTGCCTGAGATTGGACGTGTTCTCAACCGTGGGCTGCGGCACGCCCATGGTGATCTGGGCGCATCCGGTCGTGAATATGACGCATGCGATGGCAAAGAGTTTGCAAAATGTTTTCATGGTGTGCGCTGAATGCCAATGATCATTTGAGTTGGGGGTTGGCCGACAGGTCGCGCAGCGCATTGGCGACGATCTGGCGCGTCATGGTACGGACGGCATCTTCGGTCGTGGCCGACTTCAAAGCGTTGGCTGGGGCCGACGCATTGCCCATTGTGGTGTGGATGGCGTGCCGGGCTGTGCTCACAAGGGTGGGGCTACCGTCGGCAGGGACATAACTCACGGTGCAGATGTAGCCATCCGTCACTGCGCTGCCCGCTAGGCCGAAGGTCAGGCCGGTCACAAAACCCTGTTGTGCAGCATCCTTGGTAATGGGCACGTTGTTGAGCGTGATGTTCAGAAGGGCGGTACTGCTGCCTGCGCTTGGGGTGATTTGGAAGAGGCCGCTTTTTTCGACCTGGGCCGTGACCTGCTCTTTCAAGAACTTGGTCGCAGCTGCATTCGGTGCGCCATTGGTCTGGAAGTCAAACACCAAGGCAGCAGGAAGAGCGGCAGCAGGGCGCTTGATCTCGATGTCCGCCACCTCCTTGGTGGCTGTATCTACGTACACCGACGCACAACCTGTCAGCAAGACCCCTGCAGCAACACACAGGACACCCACACCTCTGGAAAACCACGAACGAACAATGCTTTGCATAAAAAGAATAGGAAGATTGAATACATCGGTCGGGGTCGTCCTCCTGCGCGCCATGGGCCCGCATGCCCCTCCCTCCCTTGCTGTTTGCAATAGTTGTTTCTTGCAATTGGCGGAGGGATTCTAGGGCGTGTCCCCCTGCCATTCCCCCAAGCGGAAGCCATCCACGCCATGCAGTGCCAGGCACCCCCGAGCGCCGCGTACCTTGGCTACACCCGGAAGGGGCAACGAGGCAATGCGACGCCAGCGCGCCAGGAATGGGAGACACGCTGACAAAAAAACTGTTGAAACTGGCATCACGCCTTGCGCAAACTAGTGCAAGGGAGAGCCGCTCTGCGCAGGCCCTATGTTTCAGCCCGGCACCCGGTAGTGGTAGCCATACGCTGTCTTGAACCCCATCGACTGGTACAGCCCCAGCGCTGGCGTGTTCTGCGCGCGCACTTGCAGGTAGGCGCTGGCTGCCCCGGCCTCGGCGGCCCAGTGCAGCAGGGCCGTCACCAGCGCACGCCCGCGCCCGCCGCCCCGGTGCTCGGGCGCCACGGCCAGGTCGTAAAGGCCCACAGCGCCGCGCTCCAGCACCGCCAGCCCAAAGCCCACGGGCTGACCCTGTGCGTCGTGCTGCAGTGCAAACGCGGCAGGGTGGGCGATGTGGTCCAGCATGCTGTTGTGCAGGGCGCGGTGGTGCAGGGGCACGCTGTTGGCAGCGGCAAAACCCTCCAGCCAGGCGGCTGTGGGCGTGGTTCTGATGTGGGTGCTGCCGTCGGGCTTGCCGACCGAACCCAGGGCCAGCGGCCGGTGCAACACCAGTGACGGATCGAAATGCTGGTAGCCCACCTCGGCCAGCTCCTGGTCGGCTTCGGCCGGGGCCAGGGGCGAGATGCGGAACACGGCGGGCAGCCCGTGCCGTGCGTACAGCGCTGCAGCCGCTTCGCGCACCCCGTCAAACGGCGCGCCGGGCAGCAGCGCGTTGACCGAATTGGCACGCTTGGTGTAGCCGCCCGACAGCCGGAACACCCAGCCCCGGTGGAACACCGTCTGGCGCGCGGGCCAGGCGTTGAAGGCGCGTTCTTCGAGTGCGCGGATCAGGGCTGCGGGGACGGTGGGTTCGATGGTGGTGGGCGTCATGGCTGGCGTTATACCAACCCGCCCCTCGGGCACACAGTCAGTCGTTTCGGTCGGTTCAGTCGGTGGTGATCTTGTGGTCGGCCACCAGCTTGGCAAAGCGTGTGGTGTCACCGGCTATCTGCTCGGCCATCTGCGCGGGTGTGTTGCCAATCGGCTCGGCGCCAATGTCCTGCATGCGCTTCTTGAAGTCGGGCGACTGGATCACCTTGACCATCTCGGCGTTCAACCGGGCCACCACATCGGCGGGTGTGCGTGCCGGGGCCAGCACGCCAAACCAGGTACCGATGTCAAAGCCCGCAAAACCGGCCTCCTGCAGTGTGGGCACATCCGGCAGCGATGATGACCGCTTGGCCGTGGTCACCGCCAGCGCGCGCAGCTTGCCCGCCTTGATGTGGGGCAGCACGGGCGTGATGGTGTCGAACGACATCGACACCTGCCCGCCCAGCAGGTCGGTGGTCAGCGGGCCGCTGCCCTTGTAGGGCACATGCAGCACAGGCTGGCCGATGGTGGTCGAGAACTGCGTGCCGATCAGGTGCTGCGCCGTGCCCGCACCGTTGGAGCCATACGAAAACTTGTCGGGCGCGGTCTTGATCAGGGCCACGAGTTCCTTCACATCCTTGGCGGGCGTGGTGGCGCTCACGGCCAGCACGTTGGGCACCAGGGCCACGGTGGTGATGGGGGCAAAGCTCTTTTGAAAGTCGTAGCTGAGCTTTTTGTCGACGCTGGTGGCAATGGTGTGGTGCACCGCGCCCATCAGCAGCGTGTAGCCGTCGGGTGTGGCCTTGGCCACGTAGTCGGCGCCAATGGTGGCGCCTGCGCCGCCCCGGTTTTCCACGATCACGGGCTGGCCCAGCGCGGTGCTGAGCTTTTCGCCCAGCGCTCGCGCCAGCACGTCGGTGGTGCCGCCCGCTGCAAACGGCACGACGAGGGTGACGGGTTTGCTGGGCCAGACCTGCGCGTGGACAGCTTTGCCGGGCAGCAGGCAGGCGGCTGCGGCCAGCGCCGCCAGTGCCATCAGGTGTTGACGGCGCAGCGGGGTCGCAATGTGGATGGGGTCGGGGTTGGGGCGGTGCATGGTTTGTCTCCTGAAGGATAGTGGTGCGGCGGGTGTGTGGCCTGTGTGGCCTTGTGGTTCTGCCCGCCGGGCTTTCACAAGCCCGCCTTGGCGGGCCGTGGGGGGCGATCAGGCGGCTTTGCGCGCGGCCGGTGCGTCGCTGATCAGCGCGCACACCGCATCGGTCACCTGCGCCGTGGTGGCCGTGCCGCCCAGGTCGCGGGTGTGCAGGGCAGGGTTGGCGGTGACCTGTTCGATGGCCTGCATCACGGCGCGCGCAGCATCCACCTCGCCCAGGTGCTCCAGCAGCATCACTACCGACCAGAAGGTGCCGATGGGGTTGGCCAGGCCCTTGCCCATGATGTCAAACGCCGAGCCGTGGATGGGCTCGAACATGCTGGGGTAGCGGCGCTCGGGGTCGATGTTGCCGGTGGGCGCAATGCCCAGGCTGCCCGCCAACGCGGCGGCCAGGTCGCTGAGGATGTCGGCATGCAGGTTGGTGGCGACAATGGTGTCGAGCGTGGCGGGGCGGTTGACCATGCGGGCCGTGGCGGCGTCCACCAGCTCCTTGTCCCATTTCACATCGGGGAACTCGGCCACCACCTGCGCGGCAATCTCGTCCCACATCACCATGGCGTGGCGCTGCGCGTTGCTCTTGGTGATGACGGTGAGCTGCTTGCGGGGACGCGATTGCGCCAGGCGGAAGGCAAAGCGCAGGATGCGCTCCACGCCCACGCGGGTCATGATGGACACATCAGTGGCCGCCTCGATGGGGTGGCCCTGGTGCACGCGGCCGCCCACGCCTGAGTATTCGCCCTCCGAGTTTTCGCGCACGATGACCCAGTCCAGGTCCTTGGGCGTGCAGCGCTTCAGGGGCGCGTCGATGCCCGGCAGGATGCGTGTGGGCCGTACGTTGGCGTACTGGTCGAAGCCCTGGCAGATTTTGAGGCGCAGGCCCCACAGCGTGATGTGGTCGGGGATGTCCGGGTCACCGGCCGAGCCAAACAGGATGGCGTCCTTGCCGCGCAGGGCATCCAGCCCATCGGCCGGCATCATCACGCCGTGGGCGCGGTACCAGTCGCCGCCCCAGCCGAAGTTTTCAAACTCGAATTGCAGGCCGGGGTGGCGGGCGGCCAGGGCTTCGAGCACACGCTGGCCAGCGGGAATCACTTCCTTGCCGATGCCGTCTCCGGGGATGGTGGCGATTTGATAGGTGGTCATGCAGATGCCTGGGTGAAAAGGGTCTGGAAATGCCTGTGCAGCAAGGCACAGGCGTAAAAGAGAGACACAGGAGAAACCGAACGGTAGAGGGACTGTAGGCCTGGACGCCTTCAAAGAACGCCGCTAAAGTGAATCCATCGTTAACCTGCAGTTAAGAGCTATTCGATGAGTTCCACCATCCAGCCCGCAGAACTGGGCTTCTTTTCTGCGCTGGCCGCCAGCCCCAGCCTGAGCGCCGCCGGGCGCGAAATGGGGGTCTCCACGGCGGCGGTCAGCAAGCACCTCACGCAGATGGAAAAGCGCCTGGGCGTGGTGCTGGTCAACCGCACCACCCGCCGCATGAGCCTCACGCCCGAGGGCGAGCTGCTGCTGGAGCACGCGCGCCGCATCCTGCGCGAGATCGATGCGCTCGATGAACTCATCGTGCAGTCCAAGGCCAGCCCCAAGGGCCTGCTGCGCGTGAACGCCACCCTGGGCTTTGGCCGCATGCACATCGCGCCTGTGATTTCGGACTTTGTGCGCCAGTACCCCGAGGTGGATGTGCAGCTGCAGCTGTCGGTGCACCCGCCGCCGATCACCGACGAAGCCTACGACGTGTGCGTGCGTTTCGGCGAGCCGCCCGATGGCCGTGTGATTGCCCGCCGCATCGCCCCCAACCGGCGCGTGTTGTGCGCCGCGCCTGCCTACCTGGACCGCCATGGCAGGCCCCGCGTGCCGCGCGACCTGATGGAGCACCAGTGCATCGGCATCCGCCAGGGCGACGAGGCCTATGGCCTGTGGCGCCTGACCACCGGGCGCGGCAGCAAGGCGCACACCGAGTCGATCAAGATCACCGGCAACCTGACCACCAACGACGGCGAGATCGCCGTATTGTGGGCACTGCAGGGCCACGGCATCGTGATGCGCGCCGAGTGGGACGTGAACCGCCACCTGGCCCAGGGCCTGCTGGAGCCCGTGCTGCCGCAGTACCAGACCCCGGCGGCCGACATCTATGCGGTGTACCCCCAGCGCCACCAGTTCTCCACGCGGGTGCAGGCTTTTGTGGGTTTTCTGGCCGAGGCGCTGGCAGCGTCGGGAGCACCGGCCGGTGTGCCCGCCAAGGCGGGTAAGCCGGGTAAAAGCGCAATGCAGGTTTCTTGATCTTCGGGGTGGCGCCGATCCGGTGGGATGGTTAGGGTGTCGCTATCCAACTTGCTGAGCCTGCCGTCTTCAACCTCCTTTCCCTGGCCCGCTTTTGACCATGAAACCAATCCTGCTACTTTCTGCCTTGCTGGTGGGCGCCTTCGTTGCCCTGCCTGTGCGGGCGGCAGATTCCACCGCCACGCAAGACTGGTCGCTGTCGGCCGATGGCGCCTATGTGCTGGACCACCGCGCGGGCCTGGCTTGGCCGCGTTGTGTGGAAGGCATGCAATGGACGGGAAAAACCTGCGCAGGAAAGCCCCTGCTGCTGGACCGTGCTGAAGCCACCACCCTTGCCACCGGCCGCTGGAAAGCCGAGGGCGTTGGCTGGCGCATTCCGCGTGCGGCCGAAATGCAGCGGCTGGTGGACAAATCGCTGTCGCCCCCGGGTCTGAGCCCCATCCTGTTCCCCGCCGCGCCAGGCCAATGGCACTGGTCGTCCACCAGCAACGTGAGCGCGCCCAGCGTCAACCAGTACACCTACGGCAACATCGCGCAAAGCCGCGCAGGCGATGGGGGGCGCGAGGCCGCGATGATCAACGGCTGGGCCGTGAACCTGTCCACCGGCGAGGCGCGGGGCGATGCAGCGCGGGCCAGCAAGCTACCCGTGCGGCTGGTGCGGCCGATGCCTTGACGCTGTGCGTCGTTAGCCGACGGGATCTGCCACCGTCCCGGGTGGCCAGCCGCAGCCGCTCAGCACGGCTTCGCAAGCGCTTGTGATGCCAGTGTTAGTGGCTGCCGCTGGGCGCATTTGCTCTGCGATCGCGTGGCACTGCGCCCGCACGGTGGTGTCGTGCATCAGCCCGGCCAGGGTGTTGCAGATATGGTTTTCTGTGTAGCGTCGGGGCAGGATCTCGCGGGCCACGTTCAGGGCGACCAAGCGCTGGGCATTGTCGAACTGGTCGTAGGCGGTGGGCCGCACAACCTGGGGGATGCCCGCGCGAAGGGCCTGGGCCGTGGTGCCGATGCCGCCATGGTGCACCAGCGCGGCCAGGCGCGGAAGCAGCCGCGCATATGGCGCATAGCCCACGTGCAGCACACCCGGTGGCAGCTTGTCAGGCACCTGCTGCGCAAAGTGGGTGAGCAGCAGGCCGCGCAAGCCCCCTTGCTCGCAGGCGCGGGCAGAGCGTGCGAAGAATTCCCGCGCATTGGCCGTTGCCGTACCGGCGGTGAATCCGACCGGTGCGGGGCCAGCGGCGAGGAAATCGCGCAGCTCGGCTGGCAACTCTGCCGCGCAAGCGGGGTCGTCGAATGGGAAGTCGCAGTGTTGCAGTTGTGCTGGCCAATCTGCCGGTGCGCCAGAGAACCACGCCGGAAACAGGGCCACCTCAGCGTCAACCTGCCGCAGCCAGGGGCTGAACAGCTCTGGCAGCGGTGCCAGGCCCAGTTGGGTGCGCATGCTGTTCAGCGGCGCAAGGAAGTAGCGGTCGGTATGCGCCCGGTCCGCCAGCCACCAGAACAATTGCCGGAGCCAGAACGGGCTTTTTTCGCGCAGCCAAGCCCCACCGGGGCCGATGCGTGCAGGGGCGATGGTGGAGCGGATGGCCGCAGGTGCCAGGTGCACGGTGGCGCAGGGCACGCCCAGGGTTTCTGCCACCAGCCTGTGCGCGAAAAAGAGTGACCCGCCAATGACCAGCGTACGCCCCGGCCTGACATCGCCATACATGGCGCGGTAGCAGGCAGGAGTCTGGCGGGCCATGTATCCGGCCACAGCAGCCATGGCTTTGGGCGGGTTGGTGTCGGGTGCCTGGGCAAAGAGGCCTTCATAGTCCGCCACTGTTCCGATCGGCCGGAACACCGCCCTGCAGGACGCTGCAGAGTCTGCGAAGAAAGGGTTGGCGTAGACGAAAACTTCAAACCCCCGGCGGCGGAACTCGGCCGCCATGGAAAT
The DNA here is from genome assembly GCF_054950075.1 of Acidovorax sp. Q11. NCBI lineage: Bacteria > Pseudomonadati > Pseudomonadota > Betaproteobacteria > Burkholderiales > Comamonadaceae > Acidovorax > Acidovorax sp. Q11. Next base: position 17,440 of record NZ_JBUDZG010000043.1, read on the forward strand.
GAAGGGGAGGACATCGCCATGGCTGCCCATGGCGGTGATGAGGATGCGCTTCATAAAGGGGTCAACACCATGATTTCTGCCAGCATGGGCAAGGGCACTCGTTCGCGCAACTGCAGTCGGGCTTGGGCGAACAGGCCTTGCCACTCGCGCAGGCTGCGTTCGCGCCCTTCGGTGCAAACGGCCATCTGCAGGTCCATGCCAGCCACGGCCAGGTCGGCGATCTCTTCGTTGCGCACGGCTTCCATGACGAGCACGGTGGCACCCACCGGGGCAGCAGCACGTGCAACCCGCTGGAGGACCTGCAACGCATCTGCGTCCGACATCCCATGGAGCAAGGCGCTGAGCCAGAACACGTCTTTGGCGCTGCTGGCGGGCGGCAGTGCATCCTCGCGGACATCCGCGGCATGAAAGCTGAGCCTGGCACGCGCCGCGCTTCGCTGGGGATCGGTTTCGCTGGCTCGCAGGAAGCGTGCTGCCTCTACGGTGGCTGGCCGGTCGATCACAAGCGCATGCAGGTGGGTATGGCGCGCAAGCAGGGTTAGCGCCTTGTCGCCCGCGCTGCCGCCCACATCCAGCAGACGGTGGAAGGCGCGCCAGTCGATGGCGTCCACCCACGGGGTGCCAGTCAGCCCCTCGACCTGGGCCATGGCTTTTGCAAAGGCTTCTTCCAGGGCGGGGTCCGTCGCCATGTGCTCGAAAAGGGGCTGGCCGTGCAAGACCTCGAAGGCCGGGCGGCCAAGCCGGAGTGCACTGGTCAGGGTGTCGTTCCATGGCGCGCGCATCTCCGGACGCTGGTGCAGCAGCACCAGGTCACGGACACTGCCTGGCCGGTCAGCCCGCAGTGGTGCCGAGCCCCGGTTGTTGCGCCAGTGTCCTGGTTGAGCTTCTTCAAACACGCCCAGCGCAGCCAGCAGGCGCAGAACGCGCTGCAGCCCGTCGGGCACCACGTTGCAGCGCTGAGCCAGCACACCGATTGGCAAGGTGTCGTCGCCCAACTGGCTTGCAACGTCCAGCTCGGTGACCACTCCCAAGGCCCTGGATTGCCAATAGGCCGAACCGATCTGGACGAGCCGAAACGGGGGCGGTGTCAGCCGCGACGCCCACAGCTGCAGGCCTTGGATGGCGCGCAATACAGTGGCAAACAGCCGCGCCGCGCGTGCTGGCTTGCGTAGCCCAAGGCGGGACCTTGGTGGTGTGGATGTGGCTAGCCTAGCGGTTGTCACGCGGGTCTCCTGAAGCGGTGGTGTGAAGGTGGGCAGGGGCGCGGCCGGTGGAGATGTCAGCCGCCAACACGCGGCCCGTCATGCTTCGCTTGCGCCAAGGCCGGCATCGAAGTCTCTGCTGCAGGCAATGACGGCCGCCGCGATGGCGCCGTCGGTCAGAGTGGGCAGGTCCGCCCGCAGAAACACCGGGTGCACCTTGAGGGCCAGAAGAGCCAGTTCGTCTGGCCTGCGGGGCACACGGCCGCCGGGGAAGGCCGAGGCCTTCTCCTGCATGAACCGGGCTGCCGCCTGCACGGCCTGGTGGGCGGCCTGCGCGTGGTGGCTGCCATATGAGAAGCGCCAGGCGCGCACCCTGGCATTGATGCGCGAGAAGCTGTCGGTGCCTGCCGCCATGCCCGCAGCGGCGAACACGCGGCAGTCGTAGGCGCGGCAGGCCTGGGGCCTCGCCGGGTAGATGCCGCAGGTGTTGTGCTCCAGCATGGGGCAGGCGCCCTGGGCGGTGCGGCCCAGCACCTGGTAGCCCGGCGGCATGCCGGGGGCCGGGCTCAGCAACGGCGCTGGGATGGCCATGACGGCGGCGGAGTCTGCCGGTGTCAGGGGGATGAAATACCCCGAGCTGCAGCACCCCCTGCAGTCGCCACACGGCACAGGGGCCGGGGCGCCCGTGTGCAGCCCGTGCAGGGTCTGGGCCAGCCAGTCTGCAAAGTCGCCCGCATCGACCGGGGCTTCCTGGACCATGCGGTGGGTCTGGATCGCGTTGGTGCGTTTTGGTTGGTGGTGCATTGCGATGCAGAGTGGTAGGTCAGCGGTTCAGAAGGCGCACCAGCCCCTGGTTCAGGGCATCGAGCACCCAGCTGGAGCTGCCGGGCACCACGCTGCGCGTGTTGCTGAACGCGAAGTAGGCGCTGCGGCCGTCTTGTGCCAACACCGTCAGGCCCATGAATCCGATGTTGTCCCCGCTGTGCACGATGGCGCCCTGGCCGTGGAGCCAGGAGCCCTCCCAGCCCAGCGCGTAGTCGCCGCTGCTCAGGGCGCGCAGCCGCTGCACGTAGGCCGCAGGCAACCCGTGGCTGCGTCCCTGAAATGCGCGCTGGTGTTCTGCCAGCCACCGGCCATAGCCTGCGGGAGTCATCCACACATCCCCCGACGGCTTGGCCGCATCCACCCAGGGTTGCACCTCAGGCCCGAACCCGGTGGCGGGTTGCAGCTTGCCCGGGGCGGGCCCCTCGTAGCCCTGCGCTGCGTTGGCAGGGGGCTGCCACTGCGGCTGCAGGCCACGTGGCTGGGCCCATTGCCGCATCAGGGTCTCGAAGTCCTGCCCCGTGGCGGCCTCCAGCATGGCCCCGGCCACGGTGTAGCCCGCGTTGGAATATGCAAACTCCCCGGCGCCGACCACCGGCGTCAGCGACAGCAGCCAGCCTGACAGCACGCGGCGCCGCGCTGCATCGGTGGCGGGGTGGGGGAGTGGCAGGGCGGCCACAAAGTCGGCAAGCTGTTCGAGATCGGCTGCGTCATTGAAGGTGGGCAAGCCGCTGCGGTGGTCCAGCAGCTGCGCGAGGGTGGCGTTGGCGTAGGCCGGGTGCTGCTTTGCAGCGGCTTCGGGCAGCAGGTCGGCGGGGCGGCTGTCCCAGCGCAGCTTGCCCTGCTCCACCCAGTGGGCCACCAGGGCGGCGGTCATGGCTTTGGACAGGGATGCGAGCTGGAAGGATTCGTTGCCCGTCATGGCGTCGCCCTTCAGGCGGGCCTGCCCGGCCGCACCCAGGTAGAGCTTGTCGGCGCTGTCGTGCTGGCTACCAAACACGGCGCCCACCAGGCCCACATCCACGGCGGCCTGAGCGCGTTCGCGCAGGGCCTGGGTTTCCAGCAACAGCCGGGGGTCGCGCAGCTCATCGCCTTCGGCGCCGCCGCAGGCGCCCAGCAGGGTGAGGGATGTGAGGGCCAGCGCCGAGGCAAGGGCGCGGCGGCGGGTGAGGTGCGGAGCTGTGAAGGGGGTCATGCCGGGGCTTTTTCAGAATCAGAAGAAGCCGCCGATTCTGAAAACGGTGCCCTAAAGATTCCCTAAAGAAACGTGCGGGCGCTGCCCCCTGCGCACCCTCCCAGCCAAGCTCACAACAACTCAGCCCCCGGCTGCACGTCACCCAGGTCCAGCACAAAACCCACGCCCCGCCCATCCAGCCCCTCGTCCAGCCAAAGGCGCGCATGCAGGCGTTCGGCCGCCTGGGCGACGATGGCCAGGCCCAGGCCCGTGCCAGGTTCGTCGTGGCCTGTGCCGCGCCAGAAGCGCTCGAACACCTGCGTGCGCAGCGCCGGGGCAATGCCCGGCCCGTTGTCGCGCACCGCCAGCTTGATGCCACCCTGGTGCTGCTCTATCGACAGCTCCACCCGTGTGGCGCCATAGCGCAGCGCGTTGTCCACAAGGTTCTGCAGGATGGACTGCAGCGGCAGCGGCTCGCTATGCCAGGCCAGCGACTCCGGGCCTTCCAGGGCAAGGGTGACGTTGCGGCGCTTTGCGTCGGCATGGGCGTCCAGCAGCACGCCCGCCGCCAGCTCGCACACATCAACGTCTTGCGCATCGCCGCTGCGGGTGGGGTCGAGTGCCGACAGGTCCAGCAGCTGCTGGCCCAGGTGGGCCGTGCGCTGCAGGCCTTGTTGCAGCGCCTGGGCGGCTGCAGCGCGGCTGGCTTCGTCCTGGCTGCCGAGCAGCACATGCGCCTGTGCCGACAGCGCCGCCAATGGCGTGCGCAGGCCGTGGGCGGCGTCGTGCACAAAAGCGCGCTCCAGCGCCAGGTGTTCGCGCAGGCGCGCCAGCAAGGCATCAAAGGCGCGGCCCAGTGGTTGCAGCTCGGCATAGCGCAGGTCCGCACCCAGCGGCTGCAGGTCGCGCCGCGTGTCCAGCGCCTCGATGCGCTGCGAGAACTGGCGCAGGGGCCGCAAGCCGCTGCGCACGGCCAGCCACAGCGTGAGCAACAGCACGGGCAGGGCGATCAGCAGCGACATCCCCACCTCGCCCAGCAGCCACTCCAGCAGCTCCAGGTCGGTGAGCAGGGGCTCCAGCACCAGCAGGTTCCAGCGCTGCCCTTGCGCGCTGTAGGCCACATGGGGATGGCCATCGATATCCAGGCGGCTCAGCCCGGTGGGGGCTGTCTGGTTGCGCAGGTCGCGCCCGCTTTCGTACACGGTGCCGCCGCCATGGCGTTCCAGCCGGACGGAGACGTTGCCGCCGCCAGGGACCACCTCCTGCCGGACGCGGTTCAGCTCGGCGATGAACGCCTGCAGCACGGCGGTGGCGGCTTCGGCATCGTCCAGCGCATCCAGCGACTTGATCAACACCGAAGCCAGAGGTGCAGCGCTGGATTGCCTGTCCAGCTCTGTCCGGGCGTTCCAGTAGTTCATCGCGATGACCAGCACGCTGATCAGCGCAAACGCCAGCAGCAACGCTGCCACCAGCCGACGGCCCAGGGTTTTCTTCACACCGACTCCAGCCAGTAGCCCACGCCCCGCAGGGTGCCCACGCGCTCGGTGCCGATCTTGCGCCGCAGGTTGCTGATGTGCACCTGCAGCGCTGCCGTATCCATCGGGTCGCCCAGGGGCTCCAGGCGCTGGGCCAGCGTGCGCTTGGGCACCACATCGCCACCGCCCTGGGCCAGCGCCAGCAGCAGCTGAAACTCGCGCGGCGTCAGCTCCAGCGGCTGCCCGTCCAGCTGGACCTGGCACTTGCGGGGCCACACGCTCAGGGCACCAAACTGCCACTGCTCGCCCGACTGCGCGGCCGTGCGCCGCAACACGGCCCGCAACCGCGCCAGCAGCTCGGGGATGTCGAAGGGCTTGACCAGGTAGTCGTCGGCCCCGGCGTCCAGGCCGCCCAGCCGGTCTTGCAGCGCACTGCGTGCCGTGATCACCAGCACTGGCGCCCCCGCCTGGGCGCGGCGCCAGCGGCGCAGCAGCTCCATGCCGCTGCCATCGGGCAGGCCCAGGTCCAGCAGCACGGCGCTGCAGCCCGGGTCGTCCAGCTGCAGGGGCGCATCGTGGGCGCGGCGCAGCCATTGCACGGTGAACCCGTCTTGCTGCAACGCCCGCACCAGCGAAGCCCCCAGGTCCAGGTCGTCTTCAATCAGCAGGATGTGCATGGGGCTCAGCGCGCCGCGCCAGCTTCAGCGTCGGCAAAGGCATCGGCGATGAACTGTTCGAGGCTGGCTTGCTCCAGCAGCTCGATGGAGAAATTTCCAAACCGCCGGGGCAGCCACAGGATCCGGTTGCCCCCTGGTGCACCCAACTGGTCGCGGGCGAGAAGCTTGCCGTTCTCGTCCTCGGGCTGCACGCCCCGGGCCACCAGCGCGTCATAGGCCACCTCAATGTCGGGCGTGCTGTAGCAATGGCGGTAGATGGTGCCGTCCCCGTGGGTGTCCAGCAGCTCCTTGAGGTTGCCCGCCAGCGGCTGCACCAGCATGAACCGCTCCGCCCCCATGCGTGCGATGGCGTAGCGCACATGGAGCCCGTCGCGCTCCCACACCAATGTGCGGGAGATCTGCGCGTTCAGCACCGCCTGGTAGTAGGCACAGGCCTCCTCCAGATTCAGGACCAGGACATCGACGTGGCTGAATGTGAGTTGCATGGATGAGGGCGGGGGCGGCGAGGGGGGCGAGGGGGGCGAGGGGGGCGGATTTTCTCATGGGCCCGTTGAGGGCTTTGGGGCTGGGTCTCGGGAGTCGCGACACGCTGAGTGGGGTGCTCGGAAACGTCTGTGGTCAGGTTGGGCGGTGTAGTTATTGGTGCAGTACAGCAGCCCGGACGCGGGTATTTTGCGGTTCATGCGCAGCGGCACCGGACGTCGTTGTGGGTCGAGACGGTTTGGGATTTTGCGGTGGCTGCTTCTGGGGGCTTGTGCTGACGTTGGAAGTCAGTGGTCGGCGGTGCCAGTCCGCTGCAATGACGGGTTGGGCCGTTTCCGACGAATGGCAAGTAGGGCACCAAGAGGAGTTGCAATTGTCATAAGCAACCCGGTCGTCAAGAAAGCAAAAGCAAAGGTATTTACTGCTTCCATCAGGGAACTGCTCGACCAAAGCTCGAAGGTGGTTAGAAGCAAAAAGAGAAATCCAAAAACTGCCGTTGCGAAGCTGGCAGCCAAAGAATTGTTCGGAAGGAGCGTCCCCAGGGCAAATCCAGCGAGTACGCACAACGGAGCCCAGGCCAAGAGCTCTTCTACAACCATGACCGGGTACACAGGAAGACCCCAAAAGCGATGCTCACTAACTAACGCTGCAAGAAGGCCCGTCAAAGAAACACATGCCCAAACAAGAAGAACTCCGAGAACTGCCGGAATGACCACGAGGTACAGGATGCGCGGGCCTGTCCGAGTTTCCGTGTGTGAGGCTCATTGAACCTTCACCGATTTCGTGAAGCTGATTGAGGATCTTACGTGCTCGATTTGGTGAACCGGTCTTCGTAGAGGATCGCGAATTGGTTCATTG
>NZ_JBUDZG010000044.1:0-23407 GCF_054950075.1 Acidovorax sp. Q11
CCGCCACAGACCACCAAGAAGGAGAAGACAGCCAAGAACTTATCCACAACGTGAGCGTGAAGTTCACGAGCCAGGGTGGGTCAGATCGAGATGGAAATGGTGGGTTACGGTTGCATGGAAATCAACACCAAGGCGCGTCCAGCGAAGCTCGCCAGTGGGTTGAGAACCTACAAGCCACTAATCCGTCGGCTGAAGACGTGGTGGACGCAATCGTCCGTGAGCTGGCGCCGGCAGGTGGAAGCCCTGACGAAGAGTCATTCCGTGACGCTATGGCGCTTGCGCTGCACGAGCTACTGAGGGACGACACCAGCGTAGACCCCTTGGCCATGAACGTCAGCGACATTTGGGAGCTGATGAAGGGGTACCTGGCCATCGAAGCCGCCAATCGTCTGTGTTTCGACTTGGGGCCCATCTTCGAGAGCGCTCAGATTGACCCAACAACTGTCGTGATTCGTGAGCGAGAGATGAGGCGCTTCCTCAAGAACGAGATTGGTCTGCACATAGACATGTTGAAAGGCACGGTTGCGAACCCAACGCGGAACCAGCTCGACGCGATTCTTCAGGAGGCGTTGAAGATGACGTTCGAGCTCTTCGAGGCGGACCTATGACCAGGGTTTTTTGTGCACCTAAGGACGCCATCCCCGAGGATCGTTCCGCCGATGTCACGTACTTCTCGATGTACGGGCACGATGGACTCCCGGACGTCAGCATCGTGGGCGCTTCGCTCATAGAGGACATCAAGCGCGCAGGTGTCGAACCTGGTGCAGCAAGTTGGGACTTCCTCACCCTTGCCCTTGCTGTCAACGCCGCTGATCACGCCGTAGAACGCAGCCCGTCGGCCGATGGCTGGACGCGTGTAATTGAACTGGAAGTGGTTCTATACGAGCCCGCACCGTTCGCGGAGCTGACGGACGACATCGAGCAGACGCTACGATTTTTGACCGGCGACTTCTGGCACATCAGCTTTCTGGAGGGAGGCTACCCGCCGCCGATTCCCAAGCATCGCGTGGTCCATGACGCGGACTGCGTATCGCTTCTCTCCGGTGGGTTGGACAGTCTGGTTGGGGCGCTCGACCTGACCGCGGGTGGGCGTTCCCCCATCTTCGTCTCACACATTGCCAAGGGTGACTCGGAAACTCAAGTCCTCTACGCGCGAACACTCGGCGGTGGCGATCGCCATCTTCAGTGGAATCAGAACATCTGGCTAAAACCGCAACGCGATGGAGAAGGTTCCACGCGTGGCAGGTCTATCGTGTTCTTCGCATTCGCAGCGCTCGCGGCTGACAGCCACGCCGACGCCACTGGCAGTAATGCGGTCGATGTGGTCGTTCCGGAGAACGGTCTTATCAGCCTGAACGTCCCTCTGAACGCCGGACGTGTAGGTAGCCTGAGTACGAAGACCACCCACCCGGTGTTCATGCGTCGACTTCAGGCCATCTGGTCGCGCCTAGGCATCCCAACCAGCCTTCAATTGCCGTACGCAGCGGTGACGAAGGCGGAAATGATGGAGCGCTGCCTTGATAGGCCTCGCCTTTCCGAGCTGGCAGGGCAGTCGACGAGTTGCGGTCGGTATGCGGTGTATGGGTTGCAACACTGTGGTCGCTGCGTCCCCTGCCTTGTACGAAGGTCAGCCTTCTTATGTTCGGGCATTGCCGACACAACCCCCAAGGCCTACCACTTCACCGATCTGAAAGCCGCTCAACCTGAACGTGGCGCCAACGATGTGGCCGCTGTCGCGGCTGCCGTGATGAAGGTTGAGGAGAGCGGCGTGCGCGCTTTCACTGCGGGACAGTTTGCTGCTTTCGCGAGCCCCATCGAGCGCGTAGCGTTCGAAGGCGTTGTTGAGCGTGGGCTAGCCGAACTGGGCCGCCTTCTTCGCTATCACCAAGTCCTGTGATTGACTTCCACTCCCATCTCGACCTGTACCAGAACGGGCTAGTGCTGGCGCGCGAGACCAACACACGCAACAAGTTCACGTTGGTTGTCACGACCAGTCCGAGGGCCTATGTGGCCACCTCGCGTGTGTTCGCAGGACTGGAGAACATCAAGGTCGGCCTTGGACTGCACCCGGAGGTCGCGTCGGCCAAGGCCATGGAGCTCGATCAGCTCGTCGGCAGTGTTGCGAACGCACGGTTCATCGGCGAGGTTGGACTGGATGGCTCGGTGCGATTTCGGGCGAGCCTTGCTTTGCAGGAACGCATCTTTCGAGCAGCTCTTGCTGAGTGCTCGAGACAAGGGGGGCGAGTCATCAGCGTTCACTCCCGCGGAGCGGCTGGACGGACGGTAGAGCTCCTTGCTCAAGCCGGCTCGGTTGGCTTGCCTGTCCTGCACTGGTTCTCAGGCGGACTCACGGAACTCCAAGCGGCGATAAGGTTGGGATGCTGGTTTAGCGTAGGGCCGGCGATGTTGGCTGGTGAAAAGGGGCGGGGTCTGGCGGCAAGGATGCCGATTGACAGGGTGCTGCCTGAGACCGACGGTCCCTTTACGTTAGATGGTTCAGCGCCTTTAAAACCTTGGGACGCATGGAAGGTGTGCAGCGAACTGGCGGAGGTTTGGTCCATGTCTACCGCAGGAGTTGAGGACCAGTTGACGGCCAACTTAAATCGGTTACTCGTTAACCACGCTTGAAATCGCACCGCGAGTAGTTTTCAGACTATCAACAGCCGGTCGGGTGCCTGCGTCATTCGCAACCACGCCCGCGCTCATGGACATCCGCCGTGTTGATGATCGTTCGCCCGGTTTCGGCTTGAGCCGACGTTCACCTGCCAACACTGAGCGGCTGCAATCAGCCTAAACCTGTCCGATCGCGACTCGTCCACTGGCACGCACTGTCACTCCTTTGCCACACGAACGAGCAACCCGTAGGAAACGGGTAGGGGCGCCGTTGCTCCCAGTTCTTGGACCGGCAACGAAAGGGGAAATTTCTCACCAATTTCCTCCCAATGACCGAACAGAGAAAGCAAGCACTCACAAACAATGTGCATTCAACTGGTGGCTAGGCCGCATTGCGGAGCAATCAACGCGCGATTCGCGGCTCTAAGGGGTGGGGTAAAAATTTCTGAAAATTGCTTAAAAAGAAGGCTGAGAAGATAGGCGAAACGTCACCAGTAAGAAAATTCCCATTGAAAATCAAATAGTTACGCGATCTTTTCGCGCTCCAAAAGTACAAAACTCAATGAGAAAAATACAAAACTCGAGTGGAATCGACACCTGTCGCGCGAGACGCACACTCCGGCGATGGCGGACGGGCAACCTTGTCCAACCGCAGGGGAACTATGGATTTAGCACTCAATCTCATCGAGTGCTAATATCTTGGCTTAGAGGAAAGGATTCCTGGAATGAACATTCAGTCTGGAACCGCGACGATGACCCTGGCTCCCGCCAACCCCTGGGCGTTGGTGCCTGCGCTGGGCAACCTCGACGCCTACATCTCGGCGGTCAACCGCCTGCCCCTGCTCACCCACGAAGAAGAGCAGACCTATGCACGGCAGCTCAAGGACAACAACGATGTGGATGCCGCCGGTCGGCTGGTCATGTCGCACCTGCGCCTGGTGGTCTCGATTTCGCGCCAGTACCTGGGCTATGGCCTGCCCCATGGCGACCTGATCCAGGAAGGCAATGTGGGCCTGATGAAGGCCGTCAAGCGCTTCGACCCCGATCAGGGCGTGCGCCTGGTGAGCTATGCCATGCACTGGATCAAGGCCGAGATCCATGAATACATTCTGAAGAATTGGCGCATGGTGAAGGTGGCAACCACCAAGGCCCAGCGCAAGCTGTTCTTCAACCTGCGTTCGATGAAACAGGGCTTCAAGGCCGATGCCGCAGCAGCAGACGCCGCCACGCACCGCGACACGCTGTCGGACCGCGAGATCGACTCGGTGGCCGCGCAGCTCAATGTGAAGCGCGAGGAAGTGATCGAGATGGAAACCCGCATGTCGGGTGGTGATGTGCTGCTGGACCCAGCCCCGTCGGACGATGGTGAACAGGCGTTTGGCCCCATCGCCTACCTGGCCGACGGATCGCACGAACCCACGGCCATGATCGAGTCGCGCCAGCGTGACGCGCTGGCCACCGATGGCATTGCCACGGCGCTGGCCAGCCTGGACGATCGCAGCCGCCGCATCGTGGAAGAGCGCTGGCTCAAAGTCAACGACGACGGCACGGGCGGCATGACGCTGCACGAGCTGGCGGCGGTGTACGGCGTGAGCGCCGAGCGCATCCGCCAGATCGAGGTGGCGGCGATGAAGAAGATGAAAAAGGCGCTGGCCGAGTACGCCTGAGCCTGCGGGCGGCGGGGTTAACATCCCGGGCTGCAGAAGTTGCCTCACGGGGCCCCAGTTCTGGGGCCCCGTGTCGTTTCGACCCCTGAATATTCTTGTTGAGGAGACCCCTTCCCATGTTGTCGTCACGCCCTGTTGTGTCCCGCCGTGCTTCTACGCTGCTGATTGCGCTTGCAGCCGCCTCCCCCTGGGCCCTGGCCCAGAACGCTGCCAAGCCCGGCGCCGCCGCTGCAGCCGCGCCCCTGGCCTGGCCCACCAAGCCGCTCAAGATCATCGTGGGCTTTCCGGCCGGGTCTTCGCCCGACCTCACGGCGCGCACTTTCACCGAGCCGCTGTCCAAGGCCCTGGGCCAGCCCGTGATTGTGGAAAACAAGGTGGGCGCGGGCGGCAACATTGCCGCCGATGCCGTGGCCAAGGCACGCGACGACCACACCATCGGCCTGATGATCAACGGCAACATGACGATTGCCAAGCTGCTGAACCCGGCCGTGCCGTACGACCCGATCAAGGACCTGGCACCGCTGAGCCTGATCGGCACCTCGCCCCTGATCCTGACAGCGCCCGTGAGCCAGCCCGGGGTGCCTGCCAACAGCAGCGCCCGCGACTTCTTTGTGGCAGCCCGCAATGGCGGCGACAAGTGGAGCTATGGCACGCCGGGCGTGGGCACGGTGGGCCATATTGGCACCGAGTTGCTCAAGTCGCGCAGCAACATCAACCCGGTGCATGTGCCCTACCCGGGCTACCCGCAGGTGGCCACCGCCATGCTGGGCGGGCAGTTGCAGATGGCCCTGCTGCCCCCGGCCCTGGCGCAGGCCCAGGTGCGTGCGGGCAAGCTGCGCGCGATTGGCGTGACGTCTTCCGGGCGCAGCCCGCTGGCACCCGATGTGCCGAGCCTTGCCGAGGCAGGCATCAGCAACTTCAACCTGGAAATCTGGAATGCCTTTGCGGCGCCTTCGACCCTGCCCAAGCCCATCCAGGCCCAGCTGGCGGCGCTAATCAGCGAAATCGCGCGCAGCGAAGAGGTGCGCGGCAAGCTGTTCCAGCAGGGCTGGCAGACGGTGGGTTCATCGCCTGAAGGGCTGGCCAACCGCGTGAAGGCCGACACCAACCTGCTGGGCGGTGTGATCGCGATGCGCGGCATCAAGGCGGAGTAAGCAAGCGAACGCGGCACCACGGCCGCACGCCTTGGAAACAAGGCAACTCAACCCGGGTCTGGCCGATGAGCCTGCCCGGGTTTTTTGTTGCGGGTGCTGTCACACCAGCAGGCGAGCTGGCGGGCCCGCAGAAATCTCAGCCCGCTTCGGCGAGCAGGGTTTTGACGTCGGCGGCCAGGGCCTGGGCGCCGCTGCCGTAGCGGTTGTACACGCGCAGGCGGCCGGCGGGGTCGTACACGTAGCTGCCCGCCGAGTGGTCCATGGTGTAGCTGGTGGGCGTCTTGCCATCGACCTTCTTGTAGTAGATCTTGAAGTCCTTGGCGACCGCAGCGAGTTGCTCGGGTGAGCCACGCAGGGCCAGGAAGCTCGGGTCGAAGTTGGCCATGTAGGCCTTGAGCACCTCGGGCGTGTCGCGGTCCGGGTCCACCGTCACGAAGATGCCTTGCAGGCGATCGCCGTCCTTGCCCAGGATCTGCTTGACCTCGGCCAGCTCCTGCATGGAGGTGGGGCATACGTCTGGGCACTGCGTGAAGCCGAAGAACACCACCACGACCTTGCCCGCAAAGTCCTGGATGTGGCGTGCCTGGCCGTTGTGGTCGGTCAGCGGCAGGTCGCGGGCGTAGTCGGCCCCGGTGATGTCCACGCCGCGAAATTCGGCCTTTTTTTTCTCAGAACAAGCACTAAAAAGGCCCGTTGCGCCTATGGATAAAGCACTGATAGCTATCGTTTTAAGAGCGTTTCGTTTGAGCATGGGGTTCACAGCACGTAGTGGTCCACCAGCAGGGCAGCAAACAGCACGCTCAGGTGGATGAGGGAAAAACGGAAGGTCTTGCGCGCCAGCGCGTCGGAGTAGTTGCGCCACAGGGCAAAGCCGTAGCCACAAAAGCCCGCCGACAGCAGCACGGCGGCCGCCAGGTAGATCCAGGAACTCATGCCGTACACAAAAGGCATCAGGCAGCCTGCAAACAGGATCAGGGTGTAGAGAAACACCTGTAGCCGGGTGAACTCGTTGCCATGGGTCACGGGCAGCATGGGCAGGCCGGACTTGCGGTAGTCCTCCACGCGGTACAGCGCCAGCGCCCAGAAGTGCGGAGGTGTCCACAGGAAGATGATGAGGAACAGGATCAGCGCCTCGGGGCCCACATCGCCCGTCATGGCGGCCCAGCCCAGCACCGGAGGCATGGCGCCCGATGCGCCGCCAATCACGATGTTCTGCGGCGTCAGGGGCTTCAGGATCACGGTGTAGACCACCGCATAGCCGACGAAGGTGGCGAAAGTGAGCCACATAGTTAGCGGGTTGATCCAGAAGTACAGCAGGGCCGAGCCCGCTGCGCACAGCACGGCCGAGAACAGCAGCGTCTGCGCATTGGACAGCTCGCCCTTGGCCGTGGGGCGCCAGGCGGTGCGTTTCATCTTGGCGTCGATGCCCTGCTCGACGATGCAGTTGAAGGCAGCTGCAGCACCCGCCACCAGCCACACCCCGGCGCTGGCAAGCGCCATGTGGCCCAGCTGCGCGGCGGTGGGCAGGCCGGGAACGGCCAGCACCATGCCGATCAGGGCACAGAAAACGATGAGCTGCACCACGCGGGGCTTGGTCAGCGCATAGAACTGCTGCATGCGCGAGGGCAAGGCAACAACGTGGGGGGGGGCGACACTCATGCGGACACTCTCGATGCGCCAGGCGACGCGGAAAACTCTCGGGAAACAGGCACGGCTACACGGCTGGACACCAGGGCCCAGGTCAGCACCACGACCAGTGCGGCCGCGCCGCCGGTGTGCAGCACGGCGGCCACCAGCGGCCAGTCCAGGATCACGTTGGACAGGCCCGTGGCCAGCTGCAGCACCGACAGCCCCGCCAGCCAGCGCGTTTGCGCGCGCAGCGCGCCACTGCGGTGCAGGCGCCAGGCCAGCCATGCAAGCGCCGCCAGCACAACGTAGGCCATCAGGCGGTGCACGTAATGGATGGCGGTAAGGCCCGCAAAACTGATGTGGCTGCCGTCCTGCAGCATGCCCAGCTTGCGCCAGACCTGAAAACCCTGGGCAAAGTCCATCGCGGGCCACCAGCTGCCCTGGCAGGTGGGGAAGGTGGTGCAGGCCAGCACCGCGTAGTTGGTGCTGACCCAGCCGCCCAGCACCACCTGCAGCGCCAGCAGCAGCCCCGTCCAGGCCAGGCCCCGGCGCAGTGCGGGCGAGATCACGGTGGGCAGGCGACCTTGCGCCGCGTGGGTGTGGCGCACCGCCTGCACACACAGCAGCGCCAGCAACACCAGTCCACCGATGAGGTGCAGCGTGACGATGGCAGGGAAGAGCTTCATCGTCACCGTGAGCGCGCCAAAGGCCCCTTGCAGGCACACCCACACCAAGGTGACCGTAGGCCACCAGGGGCTGAGCGGAGGCGCCTCGGCCATGCCGCGCTGGGCCCGGCGGTGCTGCACCCAGGACGACACCGTGAGCACGATGATGAGCACGCCCACGCCGGTGGCAAGGTAGCGGTGGATCATCTCCACCCAGGCCTTGCCATGCGTGACGGGGCCCGTGGGCATGGCCTCTTGTGCGGCCGAAATTTCTGCGCGCGCGCCCACCGGGCTGGCACTGCCGTAGCAGCCGGGCCAGTCGGGGCAGCCCAGGCCCGAATCGGTGAGGCGGGTGAAGGCGCCAAACAGCACCAGGTCAAAGGTCAAAAACAAGGTCAGCACCGTGAGCGCCTGCAGGCGCCGCATGGGCGAGCTGCGGCGGTTGCGCACCCACACCCAGGCCAGCGGCCCCAGCGCAATCAGCAGTCCCAGGAGCATCAGCTCCAGCACGGGCGCCAGGTCGTACAACGGCTGGGTGTCGCTCATGGCTGGCCCGGCCGCCCGGCGTCGTCCCACGACGAGGAGGCGCGCAGCAGGCGCTCCAGGTCACGCTTGGCCTTGGCGGCGCCGCTGGCATCCATGGCCGCAGGGAAGCGCATCATCCAGTTGCCCATGGGGTCCACCACATACAGGTGGTCGGCCTGCTGGTGGCCCGCCGCCGGGGTGAGCCAGGCGTTGAGTGCTGCGCCGTCCACCCGCAGCACCGTGGCCTTTTGCAGGGCCGGTGCCAGCGCGTCAGGGATGGCCGCGTTGTCGTTGACGAGCCAGACCCAGTCCAGACGGTCCTTTTCCTTGCCCAGGCTTTCGCGCAGTTGGCGCTGCAGATACAGGTGGTTCTGGCACGGTGCATCACAGACGCCACCAGCCACGCTCACCAACAACCACTGGCCCTTGAGCGAGGCCAGTGGCACCGATGCGCCATCCGGCGTGGTGGCGGTGAGCGCGGGCAGCGTGCGCTGGGGGTCGATCAGCTCCCCATAGTTGCGACGGCCTTCGGGGCGAATCACGTAGTAGGTGAAATACGAAGCGATCACCGGAGCCGCGCAGATCGCCAGCACGCCCAGCATCTTCCACCGTCCATGGCGCGTGCGCTGTGCGCTGGCCACGGCATCTCCGGCCTCGGGCAGGGTGTGCACGGTCAGCCCCAGCGGGTGCTCGGCATGGACTTCAGGGGGCAGGCTGGCTGCGCGGGCGAATGAACCGTCGGACGATTTGGAACCAGACATAGAGAAGTGCCATCAGGCCGCAGAGCCCGAACCATTGAAATGCGTAACCGTAGTGTTTATCGACGCCTGCGCCCACCACGGGCCAGTCGCGTTGCAGGCCGTCGCCCGCATCCACCGCCTCGCCCGTCTGCACCACGGTGAGCGGGGCGAGCGCCAGGCCGGTTTCAGTGCGAAACGCGGCCAAGTCGAGATTCTGCCGGATGCGGGAAGACCCCTGAGCGCCGGGGGCGCCCGCGCCGCTGCCATCCCCGCCAAACTCGTACAGGCGCGAGGGCGCGGCGGCCACGCGCCCCGCCACCCGCACCACCACATCCTGCGGGGTTGGCACCTGGGGCAGCTGGGTGCGATCCTGAAAATTGCGCGGCACCCAGCCCCGCTGCACCAGTACCGCCCCCGAAGGTGTGCCCACCAACTGCAGGGGCGTGAGCACAAAAAACCCGGGGCGGCCATTCATCTGGCGGTTGTCGAGGTACACGGTGTGCTGTGGCAACCAGCGCCCCTCCAACACCACCGCCCGGTGCACCAGGGTTTCGGCCTCCGCGGTCGCCACGGCGGGTTGCGACAGCAGCACACGGCCATCCATCGCCGGCATGCGGCCACGCGCGTCCAGCATGGCCTGCAGGGTTTCTTTCTGCGCTGCGCGCGACAGTTGCCAGCGCCCCAGCGACGCGGTGACCAGCATGCCCGCCACCGTGGTCAGCGTGATGAGCCAGAAACGCAGACCCAGAGGGCGGCGAAAAGTGGTCACGGGATAATGTGCTCCATGAAATACCTCGTAGTGCTGGCGTTCATCGCCATTTTGGCCAGCCTCGCGTCGGCCTTGTTCTTCATGATGCGCAACGGCCAGGGCAGCCAGGGCGACAAGCGCAAAGGCAACCACATGGCCAAGGCACTGGCAGTGCGGGTGGGGTTGTCCATTGTGCTGTTTGTGTGCATTCTGATTGCCTGGCAGCTGGGCTACATACAGCCCACTGGCCTGCCAGCAACCCGCTGACCGGGCCTGTTCCAGCAAGGGCCCTCGCCAGCCACAGGGGCAAACATCCAGCCTTCTTGCGGCTCGTACCTCCAACAAAAAAAGCGCCGCGAGGCGCTTTTTTTACGGGTGCCGTGGGGTGCTTACATCCAGTACACCAGCACGTACAGACCGAGCCACACCACGTCCACAAAGTGCCAGTACCAGGCTGCACCTTCAAAGCCGAAGTGCTTGTCGGCGGTGAAGTGGCCCTTTTGCAGGCGCAGCGTGATCACCAGCAGCATCAGCATGCCCAGGAACACGTGGAAACCGTGGAAACCGGTCAGCATGAAGAAGGTGGAGCCGAACACGCCCGAGTTGAGCTTGAGGTTCAGGTCGGTGTACAGGTGGTAGTACTCGTAGCCTTGCACCAGCAGGAAGACAAAACCCAAGAGCACCGTAGCCCACATGAAACCAATCGTCTTGCCGCGATGGTTTTCGCGCAGTGCGTGGTGGGCAATGGTCAGCGTCACGCCCGAGGTCAGCAGCAGCGCGGTGTTGATGGTGGGCAGCCAGAAGGGGCCGACCGTCTGGAAAGGCTCGACGATGCCAGCAGGCGAGGCAGTGATGCCAGCTGCCACGCTGGGCCACACCGCCTTGAAATCAGGCCAGAGCAGCGCGTTGTCGAGGCTACCCAGTGCAGGCACCGAGTGCGCACGCGCCCACCACAGGGCCGTGAAGAACGCGCCGAAGAACATCACTTCCGAGAAGATGAACCAGCTCATGCTCCAGCGGTACGACAGGTCGATCTTGTGGCCGTACAGGCCGCCTTCGCTTTCGCGCGCCGCATCACCGAACCACTGGTACAGCGTGAACAACCACCACACCAGGCCCAGGGCCAGGGAATACTTGCCCCAGTCATGGCCGTTGATCCACTGACCTGCGCCAAGGATGACAAAGAACAGGCCTGCAGCCGCCATCACCGGGTGGCGCGACTCGGCAGGCACATAGTAGTACGGGGTTCCGCCGTGGGTTGATGCACTCATTTCAGCTCCTGAATCTCAAATCTTTGTTTTCAGTCTTGTTGACGATACGGGTCCAACAACCCGCTCACACTACCCAATTCACCAAGGCCATCAGCCCCATCACCAGCAAAAAAACCGCTACCAGCCCCACCACAATGATGTGCAGCGGGTTGAGCTTTTCGACATCCTGCTGGTATTCGCTGCCCTTGCGCAGGCCAATGAGCGACCAGGCCACCGCGCGCACCGTGCGCAGCAGCGAGCCCTTGCGCTCCAGCGGCTTCACGGCAGATGGATCGACGGGCGCATTCATGAGCCAACTCCTGTCGCCAACACGCTGGGGATGGACACGGCGCCGCCCACGGCTGCGGTGGATTCCGGTGCGGCTGGCGTCTTGCCACCCACTTCGAAGAATGTGTAGGACAGCGTGATGGTGGTCACATCCTTGGACAGGCGCGGATCAATCACGAAGGCCACGGGCCATTCCTTCTTTTCACCGGGCTCCAGCACATACTGGTTGAAGCAGAAACACTCCAGCTTGTTGAAGTGGGCTGCCGCCTGGCGCGGGGCATAACTCGGAATGGCCTGTGCGGCCATGCGGCGGTTCTGTACGTTCTGGAACTCGTACATCACCGTGGTCAGCTCGCCGGGGTGCACCTGCACCGAGCGCTGGGCGGGCTTGAAGTCCCAGGGGCCGCGCGCATTGGCGTCGAACTCGACGGTGATGGTGCGGCTCTTGTCTACCTGCGTGTTCGCAGGCAGCTTCACGTCCTTGCCCGCCACGCCGTTGCCCGGCACCTGGCGCTCGGACAGCGACAGGATGTTGATACCCGTCATCTCGCAGATGTGCTTGTAGATCGGGATCAGCACGTAGCCGAAGGCGAACATGCCGGCCGCAATCACGACCAGCTTGCCGACCATCTTGGCGTTTTCGCGGCGCAGGCTCATGGCAGGTGGGGCCTCAGCTTAGCGGGAGAGGAAGAACACCTTGGCCATGAACCCGACGAAGAACACCACCGCAATCGACGCCAGGATCAGCGCCATTCGCAGGTTGCTCTTTTTCTGCTCGGGTGTCATGGGCGGGTCCTCAGCCGATCACACGGGTGGCCGTGGCGTCCAGCTTGGGTGGGTTCTCAAAGGTGTGGAAAGGCGCAGGGGATGGGACTTCCCACTCCAGGCCTTCGGCACCGTCCCAAGGCTTGGCGGCAGCCTTCTCACCCTTACCACGCATGGCGGGCACGATGACGGCCAGGAAGAAGTACACCTGCATCAGACCGAAGCCGAATGCGCCCACGGAGGCAATCGCATTGAAATCAGCGAACTGCATGGGGTAGTCGGCATAGCGGCGCGGCATGCCGGCCAGGCCCAGGAAGTGCATCGGGAAGAACGTGATGTTGAACGTGATCAACGAACCCCAGAAGTGGATCTGGCCACGGGTTTCGGAGTACATCACGCCCGTCCACTTGGGCAGCCAGTAGTACACGCCGGCAAACATGGAGAACAGCGAGCCAGCCACCAGCACGTAGTGGAAGTGGGCCACCACGTAGTACGTGTCCTGCAGCTGGATGTCGATAGGGGCCATGGCCAGAATCAGGCCGGTGAAACCACCCATGGTGAACACGAAGATGAAGCCCACGGCAAACAGCATGGGGGTTTCAAACGTCATGGAGCCACGCCACATGGTGGCGATCCAGTTGAAGATCTTCACGGCCGTGGGCACGGAGATCAGCATGGTGGCGTACATGAAGAACAGCTGGCCCGTCACGGGCATGCCAGTCGTGAACATGTGGTGGGCCCACACGATGAACGACAGGATGGCAATCGACGAGGTGGCGTACACCATGGAGGCGTAGCCGAACAGCTTCTTGCGGGCGAACGCAGGCACGATCTGGCTGATGATGCCGAAGGCCGGCAAGATCATGATGTACACCTCGGGGTGGCCGAAGAACCAGAAGATGTGCTGGTACATCACCGGGTCGCCACCACCGGCGGGGTTGAAGAAGCTGGTGCCGAAGTGGCGGTCCGTCAGCGTCATGGTGATCGCGCCAGCCAGCACGGGCATCACGGCGATCAGCAGGTAGGCGGTGATGAGCCAGGTCCAGGCGAACATCGGCATCTTCATCAGCGTCATGCCGGGGGCGCGCATGTTCAGGATGGTCACGATGATGTTGATCGAGCCCATGATGGAGCTGGCACCCAGGATGTGCATCGCGAAGATGCCGGCATCCATCGAGGGGCCCATCTGCAGCGTCAGCGGTGCATACAGCGTCCAGCCAGCGGCGGGGGCGCCACCGGGCATGAAGAACGATGCCACGAGCATGATGGCCGCAGGAATCATCAGCCAGAAGCTGAAGTTGTTCATGCGCGCGAAGGCCATGTCGGATGCGCCAATCTGCAGCGGGATCATCCAGTTCGCAAAGCCGACGAAGGCCGGCATGATGGCGCCGAACACCATGATCAGGCCATGCATGGTGGTGAGCTGGTTGAACAGCTCGGGGTTCACCAGTTGCAGACCGGGCTGGAACAGCTCGGCGCGGATCAGCAGCGCCAGAACGCCGCCCACCATGAGCATGGTGAAGGCAAACAGCAGGTACAGCGTACCGATGTCTTTGTGGTTGGTGGCGTACACCCAGCGGCGCCAGCCGGTGGGGCCATGGTGGCCATGGTCGTCGTGTGCGTGGTCGCCCGCGTGACCGTGGTTGTCGAGAACTGCGCTCATGTTGGATTCCTCAATACGTTGGGCGATGATTACTTGCCGCGCTGGGCCACGATTTCAGCAGGCTGCACCAGCTGCCCGGTCTTGTTGGACCAGGAGTTTTTCGTGTAGGTCACCACAGAGGCAATGTCGGTATCGCTGAGCTGTGCCCAGGCAGGCATGGCCCCATTGGCAGCGCCCTTGAGCAGGATCTGGATCTGCTTGGCGTGGTCGGCGTCCAGCACCACGGCCGAGGCGTCCAGCGCCTTGATGGGGCCTGCGCCCTTGCCATTGGCCTGGTGGCAGGCGGCGCAGTTCGCGGCATACACCTTCTCGCCACGCTTCATGATGTCGTCCAGCGTCCAGACCTTGGTCGGGTCGTCCAGCTTGGCCGCAGCCTTCTTCTTCTGGTCGGCCACCCAGGCGGTGTAGTCTTCGGCAGACACGACCTTCACATGGATGGGCATGTAGGCGTGCTCCTTGCCGCACAGCTCGGCGCACTGGCCGTAGTAGTCACCGATCTTCTCAGCGCGGAACCAGGTATCGCGCACAAAACCGGGAATCGCATCCTGCTTGATACCGAAGGCAGGCACCATGAACGCGTGGATCACGTCGTTGGCGGTGGTGATGATGCGGATCTTCTTGCCCACGGGCACCACCATCGGATTGTCCACCTTGAGCAGATAGTCGGCGGGTGCGTCAGCGACCTTGCCGCTGTCGGACATCACACGGTGGCTGCTGTCCAGCGTAGAGATGAAGGCCAGGCCCTCGCCTTCGCCGGTAATGTAGTCATAGCCCCACTTCCACTGGTAGCCCGTGGTCTTGATGGTGAGGTCGGCGTTGGTGGTGTCCTTTTGCGCCACCAGCACCTTGGTGGCGGGCAGGGCCATCAGGATCACGATGATGAAGGGGATGATGGTCCAGACCACTTCGACGGTGACGGACTCATGGAAGTTGGCCGACTTGGCGCCCTTGGAGCGGCGGTGCTTCCAGATCGAGTAGAACATCACGGAGAACACTGCAACAAAGATCACCGTGCAGATGATCAGCATCATCCAGTGCAGAAAATGCTGCTCTTCAGCAATTTTGGTCACGGGGGGATGCAGGTTCAGCTGGTTGACTGCAGGGCCGCCAGGCAGGTCCTGGACGGCATGGGCTGCGGAGCCCACCCATGCACCGGCAATCAGCAGCAGAGAAGCCAGCTTGTTGGAAATGCTCTTCATAGTTCTCACTTACTTCTAAGCCTCAATTTAACCAATCCCTTGCACAAGCCTGCGTGGGGTCAGGCGGCGCGCAAGGCCATGCGGATCTCCGATGCCAGGGCCGGTCGAAGTTCGGGGCGCACGAAGCGCCCCACTTCAACGGATCGACCCTGTGCAGACAGCATGATGAGCGAGTGATCTCCGGTCTTGGGTTCTACACGAACCCGGCTCCGGTCAAACTCTGCGCGCTCCAGCCGGCCTGCCGTCTCCCGTTCCACCACAAGGCGCGAGCCTTGCAGCGAAATCCTCTCGCCATCCGCCGCATGGCGACCGTACATGGCGAATGCAATTCCTACAGCCAAGATTTCGAGCCACGCAAAGGGCATCACCAGGTAGGCGCCGAGCATCCAGAAGCACGTTGCGATCCCCAGGGACACCAGGCACAAGGACAGATACATCCATCCCAACTGTGCCGGCGTGACCGAGCAATTCCGGGCCAAGCGCCAGTCAATGCGCTGACCCGACACCGTGGCAAAACGTAAAACCAAGCCCGTCACAGGTCGTGCCCACAAGGCTGCTGGCGCACCGTTTGTGGGGCCTCAGGCACCACAGGCGCAGCCCGCAAATTTGCGCGGGAAGATGCCCGAAATCTCAATAACCCTGAATTGTAGCGTGCCTTGTTCCAAGTCATTGACACGGAGTTACAGGTTAGTTTTCTTTGCCGCCCTTGCGCAACATCAAACGCATGTCCTGCAGCGAAACCGTGCTGCTGGAGTCCATGCGCACCCGTGGCGCGGGCTTGAAAGCGTGGCCATAAATGATTTCAAAAGTCAGTGCCAACTGACCTCCCTGCTGCGGATCAGCAAGCCGCTCGGCGAGCACTGTGTAGAGCTTGTCGCGCCAGCGCCGTCCGCGCAATGAGGGAAAGCGATCAGGGTGCAGATTGCAGCCCAGTTCGCGCAGCTCTTGCACCAGCCGCTCAGGGGTGGCAAAGGTGAGCGTGATGCGCTCCATGTCCATCACCGGCTCGGCAAAACCGGCGTGCACCAACATGTCGCCCCAGTCGTGCATGTCGGTAAACGCATGGCCCGCCGGAGGCCAGCCCAGGGCCGCATACACCCCTTGCAGCTCCCGCAGCGTATCGGGCCCCAGGCACGAGAACATGAGGTAGCCGTCCACCGCCAGCGCGCGGTGCCACTGCGCGATCAGGGCCTGCGGGTCTGCGGCCGTATGCAACGCCATGTTGGCCCAGAGCATCTGCACGCTGGCATCAGCGGGCAGGCCCCACTGGGGGCTGGCGGCGCTCCAGCGCGAAAGGCTCCACCAGGGCTTGGCCAAGGCCTGCCGCACCAACGGCTCGCAGTGCGCGGCAGATTCAAACACTTGGCAACGGGCTTCCGGATAGCGGGCACTCACCAGCGCATGGGCCTGCAGCCCGCCACGCAAGGCATCCCAATGGCACCACGACGCTGGGGCCTGGCGAATCCACTGCAGGCGGTCCTCCATGCGGCGGGCCACCTCTTCATGGAGCCAGGGGGACAAGGCAGGTGCAGCGGCCTGCCAGCGGGCAGCAGCAAGGGGGTCGATGGTGGGGGGGCGCTCGGAGGACATGGCAGCTCACAGGGACGCGCGAGTATATTGATTCATGCTTTTTCAAGGATTGCCAGGGCTTTCACGCCACCTGCGGGGCTTGCGGGGCCTGGCCGACCGCGTGCCCAGTCAATGTGCCGCTTGCCATGCCTGGCCGTCGCAGCGCATCTGCAACGCCTGCGTGGCCCGGTTCGCCCAACCCGCCAGCCGCTGCCAACGCTGCGCATTGCGGGTGCCCACGGGGGTGGCCGTGTGTGGCGCCTGCCTGCAACACCCGCCAGCCTTTGATGCCTGCCTGGCCGCCGTGGACTACGCCTACCCCTGGTCTGCCGCGCTGGCGGACTTCAAATTCCGGGCCGACCCCGGCTGGGCCCGCACGCTGGCCACGCTGCTGCGCAGCACGCCCTGGGTGGAGCCCACCCTGGAGTCCGCCGACCGGGTGCTGCCCGTGCCGCTGTCTGCCGAACGCCTGCGCGAACGCGGCTTCAACCAGTCGGCCCTGCTGGCGCAGCACCTGGCGGGCGCCAAGGCCGACGTGCACAGCCTGCTGCGCCTACATGCCACCGAGGCCCAAAGCGGCCTGCCACGCGCCCAGCGGCTGCGCAACCTGCGGGGTGCATTTGCCGTGGAACCCGCCCGCGCCGCCGCCCTGCGGAGGCAGCGGGTGGTGCTGCTGGACGATGTGATGACCACGGGCGCCACCGTGCATGCAGCCACGCTGGCCCTGCGCGAGGCCGGGGTGGCGCATGTGACGGTGGTGGTGCTGGCACGCACGGCGCTGGAGTAGACCGGCCGCAGCAGGCGCTGCGCTCTGCGCATTGCCCCGGCGCCCGCCAGGCGGGATACTTTTGATTACGAGCGGTTGCTCAACTCACATCCGGGGCGAAGACAATAGCGGGCATGTTCCACATCGTCCTCGTCGAGCCCGAAATCCCGCCCAACACCGGCAACATCATTCGCCTGGCGGCCAACACGGGTTGCACGCTGCACCTGATCGAGCCCCTGGGGTTCTCGATGGAGGACCGGCTGATGCGCCGCGCGGGGCTGGACTACCACGAATACACCCGGGTGCTGCGCCACAGCGGCTGGACGGCTTTTTTGCGCGACGCGCAGCCCGACCCCACGCGCATGTTCGCCATGACCACACACGGCTCGCAGCCGGTGTTTTCCACCTGCTTCCTGCCGGGCGACTGGCTGGTGTTTGGCGCCGAAACCCGGGGGCTGCCCGTCGAGCTGCGCGAGAGCTTCCCCCCCGCCCAGCGCCTGCGCCTGCCCATGGTGGAGGGCCAGCGCAGCCTCAACCTGTCGAATGCCGTGGCGGTGACGGTGTTCGAAGCCTGGCGCCAGAACAGCTTTGCCATGCCCGACGGGCAGATCACGACAGAGCCCGAAGGCACCATCATCAGCGGGTTCGCTCAGCTCAGCTAACCGCCCACTAACCGCGTTTCTCCGCCATCGCCAGCGGCACCTGCTCCGTCAGGAAATCCAGAAACACCCGCGTCCGCGCGGGCAGCATGCGGCCCGAGGGCAGCGCCGCATAGATCGTGTAGCGCGAAAAGATCCAGTCCGGCAGGATGTGCACCAGCTCACCCCGGGCCAGGTGCTCCTCGGCCAGCAGGCGCGAGGTGACGGCCACACCCGCCCCGTCCACGGCGGCGCGCATCAGCAGCTCGGTGCTCACCGACTGCAGCACGGCGGGCGCCTCCACCTCCTCGTCGGGCACATCGGCCCGCAGCGACTGCAGGCGCAGCTTGCGGCCCGGACCCATCTGCGCACGCACGGGTGCGCTGGAGTCCCGCAGGTAGTCGTGGTTCACCAGATCCTGCGGCTCGCGCGGAATGCCCCGGCGCTTCAGATAGTCGGGTGACGCCACCACGATGGCCTCGCCCTGCACCAGCGAGCGCGCGACGATGTTGGCGTCAAAGTCCTCGCCCGCCACCATGATGGTCACATCGAACTCGTCCACGCGGCTGGAGGCAAACGCGTCCATGCTGATGTCCAGCATCAGCTTGGGGTAGTGGGCATGCCACAGTGCCACCATGGGCGCGAGGAAGTTGGTGGCCAGCACCGGCGCCGCCACGATGCGGATGGTGCCGCGCAGGTCGCGTGTGCTGGCGGCTGCCGCCGCCTCGGCGTCGTCGATCTCGTGCAGGATGGCGCGCACCCGCTGCAGGTAGGCCTCGCCCGCATCTGTCAGGGCCAGTTTGCGCGTCGTGCGCTGCAGCAGGCGCGTGCCCAGGTGCTGCTCCAGCTCGGCCACCATGCGGGTAACCACGGGGGGCGACATGTCCATGGCGCGGGCGGCGGCGGCAAAGCCGCCCTCCTCCACCACGCGCTCGAAAATTTTCATGGCTTGCAGGCGGTCCATGGTTCAGACCTCCTGCCCAGTGGCGACCAGGCTCAGGCCGGAGCGCCGAAATTGCGCGCCAAAGACTCGGCCACGCACACCGGCTTGTCGCTGCCCTCGCGCTCCACGGTCACCAGCCAGATCATCTGCATGCCATCGGGCGCCACCGGCTCGGCGGCCTGCAAGGTGAGGCGCGCGCGCAGGCGGCTGCCCACCGGCACCGGCGCTGTGAAGCGCACCTTGTTCAGCCCGTAGTTCACGCCCATGCGCGCACCCTCGATGGTCAGGCCGGTCTCGAAAAACTGCGGAATCAGCGACAGCGTGAGAAATCCATGCGCAATGGGCGCGCCAAACGGCCCGGCCTTGGCCCGCTCGGGGTCTACATGGATCCACTGGTGGTCGCCCGTGGCCTGGGCAAACAGGTTGACCTGTTCCTGCGTGATGGTGATCCAGTCGGTCACGGCGACCTCCTGACCCACGCAGGCGCTGACTTCGGAATAAGAACGGAAGATTTTCATCGTCGCAATGTAGCCCCGCGCCCTGGCGCGCCTTGTCTGCCGGGTGACAGGTGTTTTCCCGGGGGGCTGGTCGTACGTTCTGCTTCACGCTGTCCTTCAAGAATTGAGCCATGCACAGATGCCTTGCCATTGCTCCAGATCGCGCGCCACGCGGCCCGGGGCCACGTCAAACAGAGTGAGGCCGTGCGCCGCCAGGTGCACATAGTTCTGCGTGTCGCGCAGGTAGCCCAGCACAGGAAAGCCGAGGCTGTCCACAAAGTGGTGCAACTGCTCGGCCGCCTTGGTGCGGGCGTCCACCCGCATGCCGACAATGCCGATCTGCACGCCCTCGGCCCGGCGGTGCTCAGCCAGCTGGTCCAGAAAGCTGCGGGTGGCGAAGATGTCAAACACGCTGGGCTGCAGCGGCACGATGATCTTGTCGGCCAGCTTGAGCACGTCGTTCAGGCGCCAGCCGTGCAGGCCGGCGGGCGTGTCGAGCACCGCATGCGTGGTGCCCTTGGGCGGGCGGCTGATCACGTCCGAGCTGGTGTCCCAGCCGCCAATCGCGCGCGCAGCGGGTGGGCGCAGGCCCAGCCAGAGCTTGGCGGATTCCTGCCGGTCGGTGTCGCCCAGGATCACGGGATGCCCCTGGCTGGCAAAGTAGCCCGCAATGTTGGTGGACAGCGTGGACTTGCCCACCCCGCCCTTCGGGTTGGCGACAACAACTACTGGCATGACAAGCTCCTTGGAATCTGCAGGTCCATGAAAAAATACAAGCCAAATCAGCCCTCTGCGCCTGATGGGCAAGCGCTTCAAGCTATCAAATCAAGAGCAAAAAGGCACCACTGTGCGCAAGCAACACGCCCTCAGGCGTGCTGACCACCGCGCTTGACGAAAAACAGCCCCGCCCCCACCGCCATCAGCAAACCGCCAAACACGCGGTTCTGCGCCCGCACGGCGCGGGCGCTGCGCATCAGGCGGCGCAGCGCGCTGGCCCCAAAAGCGTAGCCGTGCATCACCACCACGTCCACCGTCAATGTGGTGGCGGCCATCACCAGCAACTGGGACCACAGCGGGCGCGTGTCGGTCATGAACTGGGGCAACACGGCCACCATGAAGATGATGCCCTTGGGGTTGGTGGCGTTGGTCAAAAAACCCGTGAGGCAGCGCTTTTGCCAGGTGCCCGCCGCTGCGGCCTCGTCGCCCTGCGCCATGGGCGCATCGCCCGCGCGCCACTGGTTGAAGCCCACATAGATCAGGTAGCAGGCCCCCAGCACCTTCACGATGCTGAACGCCAGCTCGGACGCCAGCAGCAGTGAGCCCACGCCCGCCCCGGCAATCAGCAGTATCAGCAACAGGCCCAGCTGCAGGCCCAGAATGGTGGCGCCCGTCTTGCGCACGCCGAACGACAGGCCATGGCTCATCGACAACACGGCCCCCGAACCCGGCGACACCGCTATCAGGCACGATGCCGCAAAAAAAGCCAGCCAAGTCTGCAAGTCCATGAGTCAACAAGCCCGTGTGCGAAGAAGGGCCCGCATCTTAACAACGCCACCATAGGTCAGCCATGGTTTTTTGCATAAAAATGGCCTCTCCCGCGCGACCCCATTGCCTTATAAGCTATCAAAAGTGAAGCATAAGAATCCCATGCCTCGCGCACCCGTCCCAAGCGCTGCGCCAATGCCAGAATCCTGACAACCCCACGCCCGCCCGCACCCTGCGGCGCCTGCCCCACGCCACCGCCTGCATTGCCCTCTGCCTATCTATGGAACACGCCCCCACCTGGCTCACCTACGGTTTTCTGTACCTCGCCGCCGCCGTGCTGGCCGTGCCCATCGCCAAGGCGCTGGGCCTGGGCGCCATCATTGGCTACCTGGCGGCGGGCATCGCCATCGGGCCCTGGGGCCTGGGGCTGGTCAGCAACGTGCAGGACATCCTGCACTTTGCCGAATTCGGCGTGGTGCTCATGCTGTTCCTGGTCGGGCTGGAGCTGCAACCCAGCCGCCTGTGGGCCCTGCGCCGCCCCATTTTTGGCACCGGCACCGCCCAGGTGCTGGGCTGCGCGGCCGCGCTGTTTGCGCTGGGTGCGCTGGCGGGCCTGCCCTGGCGCGTGAGCCTGGTGGGCGCACTGGGCCTGGCGCTGTCGTCCACGGCGATTGCGCTGCAGGTGCTGGCTGAGCGCAATCTGATGCGCACCAGCAGCGGCCAGGCAGGCTTTTCGATCCTGCTGTTCCAGGACGTGGCCGCCATCCCCATCCTGGCGCTGCTGCCGGTGCTGGGTGCTGCCGCGGGCGACGGGGCGGGCCACTCGCCAGGTGAGATGGTGCTGGAGGTGCTCAAGATCGTCGGCGTGATCGCCGCCATCATCCTCGGCGGGCGCCTGCTGCTGCGCCCCGTGCTGCGCTGGATCGCCAAGAGCAACACCCCCGAAATCTTCACCGCCGCCGCGCTGCTGCTGGTGGTGGGCATCGCCTACCTGATGGTGCTGGTGGGCCTGTCGATGGCGCTGGGCGCCTTTCTGGCCGGTGTGCTGCTGGCCGACAGCGAATACCGGCGCGAGCTGGAGGCCGACATCGAGCCCTTCAAGGGCCTGCTGCTCGGGCTGTTCTTCATCGCCGTGGGCATGAGCATCGACTTCGGCGTGATCCTGCGCTCGCCCGGCCTCATGGCCGCCATCCTGGTCGGCTTTCTGGCGGCCAAGGCCGTGGTGATCTACACGCTGGCCAAGATCGTCGGCATCCCCTACCAGGAGCGGCCGGTGTTCACCCTGCTGCTGGCCCAGGGCGGCGAGTTTGCTTTTGTGGTGTTCCAGGCCGCTGCGGGCGCCAGCGTGTTCCCGGCAGAGACCGCCTCGCTGCTGATCGGCGCAGTGGCGCTGTCGATGCTGATCAGCCCCCTGCTGCTTGTGGTGATGGACCGCGTGCTGCTGCGCCGCTACGCCCAGCTCAAGACCGCAAAGCCCCAGGCCGAGGAAATCTCCGAACCGCAAGAAGCGCCCATCATCATCGCGGGCTTCGGCCGCTATGGGCAGATCGTCTCGCGCGTGCTGCTGGCCCAGGGCATCCCCACCACCGTGCTCGACCACAGTGTGGACATGCTGGAAGTGGCGCGCACCTTCGGCTACCGCGTGTTCTACGGCGACGCCACGCGGCTCGACCTGCTGCGCATCGCCGGGGCCGAACACGCACGCATCCTCGTGGTGGCCGTGGACGATGCCGAGCAGTCCCTCCAGATCGCCAAGCTCGCGCGCGAGCACTTTCCACACCTGCAGATCGTGGCCCGCGCCCGCGACATCAGCCACTGGAACAAGCTGCGCGACTTGGGCGTGACCCTGGTGCAGCGTGAGCTGTTCGAGTCCAGCCTGCAAAGCGCCCACACGGTGCTGGAGCTGATGGGCCTGCCCGCCGCACAGGCCACCGCCATCACCCAGCGTTTTCGCACCCACAACATCGCGCTGGCCGACCGCATGTACCCGCATTACAAAGACCAGGCCAAGTTCATCGCCGTCGCACGCGAAGGTCGCAACCAGTTTGCGGAGCAGATGGCGCGGGAGCGGCAGGAGAGTGCGGCGCTGAACTCCACGGGGGCGGAGTACCCGGGGTATGGCGAGGTTGGGAGTGCCGAAGACGGCGATGGGGGTGTCCACATCCAAAAAATGGATAAAAAATAGGCTCCTGCGCCCTACCATCAAGCCTTAATAGCTATCCATTTGATAGCATATGACCTCCTGTGGTGCAGAGGGCTCCAGAAAGCGCATCTGCAGGGGAGACCGGCTCCATAAAGTGGCGCGCAAACCGCTTTCGCGCCACTTCATTGGCGCGATTTCTTCTCGCCACATACAAACTGACGCATCGGTGCTGGCCCACTGGCATCCTGCACACCACGCCCAATGGTTAGGTCAATGACCTAGACGTCAAGCACCGCAAGACTTGCTTCTGGGAGATTCCACAACTTCCGATATTGTTTAGGGTTGTGAGATACCTGCCCGGAATACCCCCGAGCGATGAGCGCCCCCGACCTGAGGGCAGGTGTCGCACAAGCCTCGGGGGAGGAAACCGCGAAGAACGCCAACGTTGGTGTTCAGGGCG
>NZ_JBUDZG010000045.1:0-22038 GCF_054950075.1 Acidovorax sp. Q11
GTTGCCACGTCTATCACTCCTGGTCTCCTGCTGCTCAACAAAGCAGCAGGTTAGGGTTAGTACGTGGGTCAGGTTTGGATGGAAATCCTGGGGGTTAGTGGGTCACTTCTGCGTGGAAATCAACACACCACAGCTTTGGCGCGGCTTGGCTGAGTATCCAGGCAGGATTGTTGGACGAGGGCACGGGGCCTGTCCTACAGCCTGTTCCATACGGCGCCACCGCACGGCTGGCGCTCACCTGCATCTCAACACTCGCACGAAGGCACCGAAGTCGTGAGGTAGATGTTGGCAGGCACGCATCAACGTTTCTATCCATGCTTGGCTACGACCTTCAAGGGCATCGCTACCGGATGTTGCGCAGGCAGATGCACGCCCTGGCTGCTTGTCGTTTGCAGCTCGGCATCCAGGGACGAACGATCAACAGTCTGCCCATTCATCAATTCGACGCCTGGCAACCTCGCTGGCTCGCTGGCGCCTCGCGATGGCCCGGCTTGCTTGTGCTGAGCACGGAGTTTTACGCCGACCTCATCGAGCACAGCGTTCCCCTAGATGGCCGGGCGTTGGCGACGCTCAAAGGGTCTGCGCTCGCGCTGGACACTTACACCTGGCTGGCCTATCGCCTTCATCAAATCCAAGGCAAGCCGGTCGAGATCACGTGGTCTGCGCTGATGCGACAGTTCGCCCACGATCCACGCGGGGCACACGCCGCCGAGACATTTCGCAAAGGATTTCTCCAGGCGCTACACAAGGTGCTGATGGTCTATCCAAAGGCAAAGGTCACCCGATACCCCGGTGGACTGGAGCTTCATGCTTCACCACCGCCTGTGGCACCAAAGGCCTTCGAGGTGAGCCCGTCGCTGCGGCCTCCGTGCCAAGGGAGGGCTGCATGAGCAGCCTTATCCCAGCCCTGAAGGCCAAGATGCTTCAAAGCACCAACCTTCTACAGCAGCTTGCGTCCGACCGCTCACGCATTGCCGCTCGCTCGCCCGACACGGAGCACGACTACCTGCGACTCGGGCAATCGCTGCTCACCCGAGCTAAGGTGGCGCAGGACGGGTTGATCGGCGTGGTGTCCGACACCCGACGCCCCTCCACGTTCCAGAAGCGCATGTCCGCCCTGCGGTTCACCCTGCAGCAAAGGCAGTTGGAATTGTTGGGCAGCATCATCGAGCCCGTTTCCGATGCCCAGGCACAAAGACACATCGCTGCGTTCGACGAACAAATCGCGTGCGTGCAGGCCCTGCTCGAACTTCGGCGAAGAGGCCTGGACGGTCTGCGAGCGCTACGCAACAGCAAACGGCGAGCCCTCAGTGGGCTTCCCCCTGACTGGCGCGTCCAACTCTGCAAGCGCGGCCGTGCGGGACGGTACGGCGCTGCCTTGCTGGTCGCCGCGCTGACGGGATGCCGCCCCAGCGAACTGGAGAGAGGCGTCAAGGTTTGGCAAACGCAGGATGCAGCGACGCAGGAGATCGAGATCCACTTTGAGGTCGCTGGTGCGAAGGTCAAACGGGAACAGGGGCAGCCGCATCGCCGCCTGACGTACGCGGCGGGAGACACGCATCCGTTGTTGTCGATGATCAAGGCGCTGTTGCCCGGCACGGCCGAGACCCCTGTCGTCGTTCAGGTCGCGAGCGCCGTGAACTTCTCTGCAGAGGTACAGCGCTTAGCTGGCTGCTTGTGGCCTTCGCACCCGGACACCGTGACGGCGTATTGCCTCAGGCACCAATGGGGGGCGGATGCCAAGCGTAACGGAGACGCAGACGCGGTCAGCCGGGGGCTGGGCCACCTATCCCGAAAGACTCAGAGGGTCTACGGCACCGCATCACAAGGCAAACCGGCGCATCTGCTGAAGCCACTGCGTATCGAGGCAGAGAGACCGGTCAAAGGCACAGCGCCTGAAGTGGCGCCTACCGATCCCGACGAACCGGAGTCCGCAAGCTGATCCGACAGGGCTAATTGGGGCAAACATCGAGTTATTGGGGCAATGAAGATCAAACATACCCCAATTTGCAGTAGTATTACCCCATTCTTCCCCGTCCGGATGCTGCTGCATGCAATCACTCTCGCCAGACTACCTCGCCAAGCTGCGCTTCGACGCGCAGCAGCTGGCGACCCTGCGCGCCCTGGGTGAGTACAGGGGCAAGCAGCAGCTCTTCGTGGCGCAGTCGCCGGAGGTCTTGAGCGATCTGCGGCAAGTGGCAGTGGTCGAGTCCACCGAGTCGTCGAACCGCCTGGAAGGCGTGGTCGTCGCCGCGCACCGGCTCAAGTCACTGGTGCTCAAGAATGCCACGCCGCAAAGCCGTTCCGAGCAAGAGGTGGCGGGCTACCGCGATGCCCTCGGTCTCATCCATGAGAGCGGCGAGCAGATGCCGTTTTCCGAAGGCACGGTCCTGCAGCTGCACGGCATGCTGTACCGCTACATGCCGCAACCAGGCGGGCACTGGAAGGCCACCAACAACGACATCGTCGAGCGCCACCCCGATGGCAGCTCACGCATCCGCTTTCGTCCGGTTGCCGCGCACCTCACGCCCATCGCGATGGCGGACCTGATCGCGCGCTACCGCTTGGCCTTGGATCAGCACTTGGCAGACCCCTTGGTGCTGGTGCCGCTGGCCATCCTCGACTTCCTGTGCATCCACCCCTTCCCGGATGGCAACGGCCGCATGGCACGTCTGCTCACCCTGCAGCTGCTCTATCACTTCGACTATGCGGTGGGCCGCTTCATCAGCCTGGAGCGCATCTTCGAAGAATCGAAGGAGAGCTACTACGAAACGCTGGAGGCCAGCTCCCAAGGCTGGCACGAGGCCACACACGACATCGCCCCGTGGCTCGATTACTTCTGGGGCGCTCTACTGCGTGCCTACAAGGAATTTGAAGAGCGCGTGGGCACCATCGAGCGCGGCCGGGGCGCCAAGGGCGACCGCGTTCGCTCCGAAATTCTCAAACGCCAACTGCCGTTCTCGATCTCGGAGATCGAGGAGGCATGCCCCGGCATCAGCCGCGACATGGTGCGCGTGATCCTTCGCGCCATGAAGGCCGAGGGGGTGATTGCCCCAACAGGAAAGGGACGTGGCGCGAAATGGTCCCAAGTCAAGGCGGAGGGGAAAACCTGATGCAACAGACGCTGACGCCATATCAAAGCCTGTACTACGCGTGGCTGCTGACCCGACGCGCGGCAGGCGACTCTGTCGAGTCGCTCGCCTCTACCTTGGTGGACTCGCAGGTTGACCTCAACCCCCATCAGGTTGAGGCGGCCTTGTTCGCCTGTGCAAATCCACTATCGCGCGGCGTCATCCTGGCCGATGAAGTAGGTCTCGGCAAAACCATCGAGGCGGGGCTGGTGATCTCCCAGCGCTGGGCTGAGCGCCGCCGTCGCATCCTGATCATCGTGCCCGCCAACCTGCGCAAGCAATGGCACCAGGAATTGCAAGACAAGTTCAACTTGCAGGGTGTTCTGCTGGAGGCCAAGAGCTACAACGCCCTTCGCAAGCAAGACCGCCGCAACCCGTTCCAAGGCGCAACAGGCCCCGTCATCTGCTCGTACCAGTTTGCCAAGGCCAAGGCCGATGACATCAAGGCCGTCGAGTGGGATCTGGTGGTTCTGGACGAAGCCCACCGCCTGCGCAATGTCTACAAGACCAGCAACGTCATCGCCAAGACGCTGAAGGAGGCGCTGGCGCACGTTCACTCGAAGGTGCTGCTGACCGCCACACCTCTGCAGAACTCGCTGCTGGAGCTTTACGGCCTTGTCAGCATGATCGACGACCGTGTGTTCGGTGACATCGACAGCTTCCGCTCGCAGTTCACCGCGCAGCCCCGTGAGCAGGCTTTCGCTGCGCTGCGCTCCAGGCTTGCGACCGTGTGCAAGCGAACGCTGCGCAGGCAAGTCCAGCAGTACGTGCCATATACGGCGAGGCGAGCCATGGTGGAGGAGTTCACCCCCTCGACTGAAGAGCGCGAACTCTCAAACTTGGTGGCCGACTACCTTCGCCGGCCCAACCTCAAAGCCCTGCCAGAAGGCCAGCGGCAGCTTATCTCGCTCGTACTGTGGAAGCTGCTGGCGTCGTCCACGCACGCAATTGCTGGCGCCCTGGAAACCATGGCCAAGCGCCTGGAAGGCGAGCTCGAAGAATCGCCCGATGTCCCCGATCTGGCTGAGGTACTCGACGACGATTACGAGTCACTCGACGAAACCGCAGACGAGTGGGATGGCAGCGCTGCGACTACAGACGCATCGCCAGCGGCCCAGCGCGACGCGGTTGCACAGGAGATCGCCGAGCTACGGCACTTCAAGACCCTGGCAACCAACATCCGCGAGAACGCCAAGGGCACCGCGCTGCTGACCGCCCTAGACAAGGCATTCGCCGAGCTTGAGCGTTTGGGAGCCGCCAAGAAGGCCATCATCTTCACCGAGTCCAAGCGCACTCAGGAGTACCTGCTCTCGCTTCTAGAAAAGACGCCCTACGGTGAAGGCATCGTGCTCTTCAACGGCACGAACAGCGATGCCCGTGCCCAAGCTGTCTACGCGGACTGGATCAAGCGCCACCAGGGCACCGACAAGATCACTGGCTCGCGCACGGCCGACACGCGCGCGGCCCTGGTGGAGCACTTCAAAGAGCGCGGCACGGTGATGATTGCCACCGAAGCAGGCGCTGAAGGCATCAACCTCCAGTTCTGCTCGCTGGTGATCAACTTTGACCTGCCATGGAACCCGCAACGGATCGAGCAGCGTATCGGTCGCTGCCATCGTTACGGACAGAAGTTTGACGTTGTGGTGGTCAACTTCGTTGACCGCAGCAATGAAGCCGACGCCCGCGTCTACGAGCTGCTGGATCAAAAGTTCCAACTCTTCGAAGGCGTGTTTGGTGCCAGCGACGAAGTTCTGGGCGCCATCGGGTCGGGCGTCGATTTCGAACGCCGCATTGCGGAGATCTACCAAAACTGTCGCGATCCTGAGGAGATCAAGACCAGCTTCGAGCAGCTGCAGCGCGACCTGTCCGGCGAGATCAACGAAGCCATGGTCAAAACGCGGCAGATCCTGCTTGAGAACTTCGATGAAGAGGTTCAGGACAAGCTGCGTGTACGAGCAGAAGCTAGTAGCGCGGCGCGAAGCAAGTACGAGCGCATGCTGCTGGACTTGACGCGAGCAGAGCTCACGGGACACGCAACATTCGATGAAGAAGGATTCGTCCTACAGCGACTCCCAAGCTCCGCACTTGCTGGTGTCGAGCTGGGACGGTACGAATTGCCCCGGAGATCAGGCGAATCGCATCTGTATCGGATCGGGCATCCACTCGCCGAGTGGGTAACAACCCAGGCCAAGTCCCGAAAGCTGCCGATGGCCAAACTGCTGTTTGACTACGGCGCCTACGGCACGCAGATCAGCACATTGAAGAACTATCGCGGCAAGTCTGGTTGGCTATCCGTGAGCCTGATCGCCGTGGAAGCGCTGGGCAACTTGGAAGAGCGGCTTGTCGTGGCCGCCGTCACCGTTGACGGTTCGCCACTGGCCGAAGACGACCCCTCAAAACTCCTGCGCCTACCCGTGAAGCTGGAAGGGCCGTGCGATGGCAATGCCCCGGTGTCCGAACTCGCCGAGGACAGTCTGGGCCGCAGGATGGACATCTTGCGTGAGATCAACCAGCGCAATCTGGGCTACTTCGAGCAAGAGGTCCAGAAGCTGGACGACTGGGCCGACGACCTCAAGCTGGGCATCGAGCAGGAGATCAAGGAGATCGACCGGCAGATCAAAGAAGTCCGGCGTACGGCAGCCAGTGCACCGACGCTGGACGAGAAGTTGTCGTGGCAAAAGAAACAACGTGAGCTTGAGAGTACGCGCACGAAGCTGCGTCGCGAACTCTTCAACAAACAAGATGAAATCGAGGCCCAGCGCAACGACATCATCAGTCAGTTAGAAGGCCAGCTCAAACAACAAGTCAAAGAGCAGCCCCTTTTCTGTATTCAATGGGAGCTAATCTAATGTCAAAAAGGGAGATCGCTAGAGGTTCAGTCTGGCGCCAGTGGGATCTGCACGTGCACACACCGGCGTCCTTCCACTGGACAGGCAAGAAGTTCGACGGAGACATGTCCTCTCCTGAGAACCGCACGCTGATCGACGAAATGATCGAGGCGATGAATGCCGCTGAGCCGGCCGTCTTCGCGATCATGGACTACTGGACGTTTGACGGATGGTTCGCGCTCAAGCGCCGACTGGCCGAACCTGGCGCACCCGCGCTGAAGAAGATCGTATTTCCAGGTATCGAACTGCGACTCTCCGCCCCGACGACCAAGCGTCTCAACGCACACGTCATCTTCGCCGAGACGATCCCAGACCACCATCTGCGCGAGTTCTTGTCTGACTTGAAGCTTGAGCGCACGGACAGGGCCGTGTCCAAAGAGTCCCTGATCGACTTGGCAAGAGGCACGGCTGAAGACATGCTCTTGAAGAAGGGGCACAAAAAGGCGGCAGTAGACGGGGACGACAAAGAAGCCTTGATGGCTGGGTACAAGCTGGCAGAGGTGAAGGCTGACAGCTACAAAGCCGCCATCAAGAAGGTTCCCGACGGACAAGCCATCGGATTCATGCCATTTGATACGAGTGATGGCCTGACAGAGGTGAAATGGGAGGACCACTATGCCTACTTCCTCGGTCTCCTTGAGTCGTCTCCCATCTTCGAGTCACGCAATGCCGAGCTCAGAACTGCATTCCTCTGCGAGGAAACGCCGAAGAACAAGGCTTGGATCGGCAACTTCAAGCATGGCCTCAAGAGCATCCCGAGGCTCGTTGTCTCCGGCAGCGATGCACACTGTTTCGTCGGCGTCGCGGGCGACAACGACCGACGTGGGTACGGCGACTTCCCTTCAGGCAAAAAGACCTGGATCAAAGCTGACCTGTCTTTCCATGGATTGAAGCAGGCGATCCTGGAACCGGCCAAGCGGTCGTTCATTGGAGAAAAACCACCCAAGCTCCAGGCCGTGGAGACCAGCAAGACTCACTTCATCGAGTCGATCGAAGTTACCAAGACGGGCAACAAGACTGGTATCGGCAACTGGTTGCACGGCTGCGATCTGCCTCTCAATCCGGACCTTGTTGCCATCATCGGAAACAAGGGCAGCGGCAAGAGCGCCCTGGCTGATGTGATTGCGACCCTTGGTCACTCCCGGCAAGCAAAGCACTTCAGTTTCCTCAAGCGCGACCGATTCCTAGGTAAGAGCGGAGATCCCGCACGTCATTTCACAGGCACCTTGACGTGGCAAGACGAGAGCACAGAGGCGCGGACGCTGGAGATTCTTCCCACAGATGACAAGCAGGAGCTGGTCAGATACATCCCTCAGAACTACTTCGAGGAGCTCTGCAACGATCACGTTTCTGGGAAGTCAGACGCGTTTGAGAAGGAGTTGCGGGCCGTCATCTTCTCGCATACCAGCGAGGCGATGCGTCTTGGTGCGCTCGATTTCGATCAGCTCACCGAACAGCAAGAACAAGCGCTGAGAAATCGACTGGGGGAGTTCCGCAAGGAGCTGAAGACCCTCAACGCCAGCATCGCTCGGATTGAAGACCAGCTCCAACCGATTGAGGAGAAGAAGCTGACGGACCAGTTGCTGGTCAAGACACGCGAGATCGACGAGCACCAGAAGAACAAGCCAGCGGAAGTTGCCCCGCCGCCTGAAACCCTGGAACCCGAGCAGAAGGAAGCCGCCGAAGCGCTTGCGGCCACGGCTCAGAAAATCGAAGCATCTACCAAGCGTACGCAGCAGATCCAGTCGGAACTCACCTCAATCGCCAAGAAGCAGAAGGCGATAGCCAATGCAAGGGAGCAGCTGCGACTACTCCAGCGCGCCTACGAGCAAGCCCAGCAACAGGTTGCTGAAGATCTCCAGCTTGCGGGCTTGATCTGGGCCGACGTGGCTAAGCTGGAGATCAAGACCAGTTTGCTAGATGAACGGTCTACTGCCCTCACTGCGGAGCAGTCGATTTTGCAGACCGAGGCTGGCACTTTGGCCAGCGCCCTCGGGAC
This sequence comes from Acidovorax sp. Q11, assembly GCF_054950075.1. Taxonomy (NCBI): domain Bacteria; kingdom Pseudomonadati; phylum Pseudomonadota; class Betaproteobacteria; order Burkholderiales; family Comamonadaceae; genus Acidovorax; species Acidovorax sp. Q11. Next base: position 8,019 of record NZ_JBUDZG010000045.1, read on the forward strand.
TCTCGAAGAAGAGAAGAAAGTACACGCGACCAAACTCAACGCCCGTCAACAGCAGTTCGAAACGTACCAACGCCAGCTCGCAGAATGGACTAAGAAGCTGGATGCTCTGACTGGCACACCGACTGACCCGGACACCAAGGTAGGCCTGGAAACCAGACTGGCCCAGATCAAAGAGTTGCCTGCCAAGCGCGTGGAACTGCAAGCAGCGCGACTTCAGCTGACGGCCGAAATCTTTGAATCCTTGGACGCCCAAAGGAAGGCGCGAGAAGAGCTCTTCAAGCCGGTGCAAGACTTGATCAAAGCGAATGACTTGATCCGCGAGGACTACCGGCTTCAGTTCCAGGCGACGCTGGCCGCTTCGGCCGAGGCCATCGCGGAACGTCTCTTTGCTTTGATCAAACAAACCTCAGGTGTGCTGCGCGGCCAAGACGAGGCTCTGTTGACGGTCAAGAAGCTGTTCGATGGCCACGACTTGAACGCCAAGCAAGGCGCCCTGGCCTTTGCGACTGCCTTGCATGAAACGCTTGAACAGGCGGCCAAGGGGCCTGGCGCTGAGATCGGTATTGCCAGCCTGCTGAAGAAGGACCAATCGGCAGTTTCGGTCTACGACTTGATTTTCGGGCTCGATTTTCTTGAGCCACGGTATTCACTGCTCTTCCAGGATACGCAGATTGAGCAACTGTCTCCCGGACAGCGCGGCGCGCTTTTGTTGATCTTCTATTTGCTGGTGGACAACGGCAAGACGCCCATCATCCTGGACCAGCCCGAAGAAAACCTGGACAACGAGACTGTTTTCCGTCTCTTGGTTCCGGTGCTATCTGAGGCCAAAAAGAAGCGCCAGATCATCATGGTCACGCACAACCCGAACCTGGCAGTGGTCTGTGACGCCGAGCAGATTATTCATGCATCGTTTGATCGAGCCTCGAATTGCAGCATCAATTACGTAGCTGGCTCATTGGAAAACCCGACGCTAAACAGCGCCGTTGTGACCGTGCTAGAAGGCACCAAGCCGGCATTCAACAATCGCTCAGGGAAGTACCACTGACATGCTGTTCTTGGCGCCCCCCAATATTTCCAAGCCGAGCGCTGGTACCAGAGGAAAAGATTGCCTCTTTGCCCAACCTCGCGATGCGAGCGCACGAGTTGAAGCAGCGCATTTTTCGTCGCTGATTGAGCGTTGACCTTATGGCAACAGCACCAATTCGCCCACTTGAACTAGACCTGCTGTGCCAGAAGCTGGACGCCGACTACACAGCACTCATCACGGGGACGGGCACAAGCCCAGAGTCCCGCCGCAGCAATTTCCTGTCCAAGGCGATTGCGGCGTTCGTACTTCATGAAGCCGCTGGCGCGACCTTGGAAGAGGCCGCCGCCGCGAGCATCGACGGCGGCCTGGACCACGGTATCGACTCGGTATTCGTGGCCAACGATCAGACCATCTGGCTTGTCCAGTCGAAGTACAAGGAGTCCGGCTCCGGCGAGCCCGAGCTTGGTGACGTGGCCAAGTTTCGGGATGGCGTCGCCGATCTCATCCAGGGACGCTGGGGCCGCTTCAACAACGCACTTCAGAACCGCAGCGGTGCAATTGCCAATGCATTGAACAGCGGCGTCTGCAAAGTCAAGGTGGTACTCGCTTACTCCGGTACGGCCGTGTCCGATGACAGAAGGGACATCTTTTCCGACCTGGAGCGTGCGTTCAACGGGCCGAATCCTGGATTCCTGCGCTGCCATGCTTACGGGCTCAGTACCCTTCACGATCTCCACTTGGACGGCATCTCGGCCCAAGCCATAGAAGCCGATGTCGAGCTGAAGGACTTCGGGCACACCCAGGCGCCTTACAGGGCGTTCTACGGCCGCATGGATGCCAAGCGTCTTGCAGAACTGTGGGTGCAGTACGAAGACCGCTTGGTTGACCGCAACATCAGACGCTTCAAAGGGACGACAACCGTCAACGCCGGTTTGACGGAGACCCTGCAACAGGAGGCGGAGCACTTCTTCTACTTCAACAACGGCGTCACGTTCCTTTGTGAGGCCATCAACGAGCAGCATCCCCGCGACCCCCATCGGGAGTCCGGAAGGTTTCGTGTCCGAGGGTTGTCCATCATCAACGGCGCCCAGACCGTGGGGGCCATCGCCAAAGAGCCGATAGCCCACTACGACGCGAATCCCGCCATGGTGATGGCGACGTTTGTGTGCCTGGACAACGCGCCTGACGGCTTTGGCGATCAGGTAACGCAGTCCCGGAACCGTCAAAACGCGGTTGACTTGGAAGACTTCGCCGCACTGGATGAGCGGCAAGCCATGTGGCAGCAGACGCTGCGGATGGCCGGTATCGAGTACATCGTCAAGCATGGTCAAGACGATGCGCCGGCATCCCCAACCAGTTTCAGCGCCCGAGAGCTGGCACCGTTTTTGGCCTGCACGGTCACGACGAGCGATTGGCAGGACTACCTGGTGGCTGCAAAGTCAGACAAGAAGCGGCTCTTCGGACGAGAGGGTCTCGTCCCTGCGACCGATCCGTTACGCCAGTCCTACGAGCGGCTGTTCGCGGATTCTCTGACGGCCAAGCAGATGTGGCGCATTGCTCAGATCGGCCGCACCGTCATCCGCAAGATTCGAGATCGAGCAAGTGCTGAGGGCGATCCTCAAGGCTTAGCGCCAGGCACGTTGCCCGCCAGAGAGGTGCTGGCCCATGGTGCGTGGATGGTGCTGCACGTGATCTTCATCCGGCTGCCAATGCACAACGGCGCCGAATTGAATCTCAGCGCAGACGAACTGACAGCACTCTCTCGCGAGATCGACTCGGTGGCAGATAGCTTGGTCTCCGTCGTTCAAGCAAACCAGTGGAACAAGCAAGCTCGCAGCATCTTTGAAAACAAAGCGGACTGTCGATCCGTGAAAGGCCGATTGATGGCGGCCTTGGCGCAGCAAAACCAGGGAGGAATTTAATTTTGAAAAGCAGCATCAAGAGTCAGTTCGACCGAACGAAAGTCCAGCAGCAGATCGTCGAACACACGCCGCACCCCATCGAATGGGAGTCCGTGTGATGGCTGCGCTTACTCCAAATTTTTTGAACATCTTGAGAGAAAAACTCAAGAATGAATTCGTTCCGCATCTACCTGAGCTCCTCGATAAAAAGCCCCCGCGTGAAGAGCAAGACAAGAAGCAGCTATCGAGAGCCTTTAGCGCCTTTGTGCTGCACAAGATGCTGGATATCGGAATTTCCGCGTCGGCGAAATCGGTCGTTGATGACTTTGACGACAATGGCATCGATGCGATCCACTACGCAAGCGACAAGAAGACTCTCTATCTGGTTCAGACGAAATTTCGCGAGCGAGAACAATTCAGCGAAGAAGACGCCATTAAGTTCAGAAATGGCGTGGAACTACTACTCGATCAAAAGTACAAGCGTTTCAATGCAAACGTTCAGCTTCGCAAAAATGATTTGGACAATGCATTTGACGAGGCAGACCATATCCAGTTGGTGATTGCCTATATCGGAACTGGGGTTTCTGAGCACGCAAAATCCGCACTAAAGGAACTTACTGAGGCAGAAGATCACCATGAATCCTGGCGAATTACGCCCCAGGTTGAAGAATATGGGCCCGGGAGGGTCCAAGCAGATCTTCTCGCAGAGCAGAGTGTTGGCGTTGTCAATGATTCGTTGAGCTTGAGCAAATGGCAGCATCTCGGAGGGAATCCTGATACGCACATCGGCATTGCGTTGATATCCGATTTGGTGGAGCTGCACAACAAGCATCAGAAGGCGCTATACGAACGCAACATTCGCTATTTCCTTGGCACAAGGACATCGGACGTCAATAAGTCAATCCAAGAAACCCTGCGAACTGCGCCTAATGAGTTCTTCTACCTGAATAACGGCATCACGGCGTTGGCAGATTTAATCGAACAGCCAAGAGGCACTCGGGCCACAAAGAGATTGAAACTGCGTGGACTTTCTGTCATCAATGGCGCGCAAACCATCTCGACATCTGCAGATTTCGTTGCACAGAACCCGGATTGCGACATATCGGCCGCCAAGGTCTTGGTGACAATAATCAAGGCCGATTCAGAAGGTAAATTCGGACGATCGGTGACACGTGCTCGCAATCACCAAAATCCTGTTTCGACTGGCAATTTTGCTTCGCTTGATCCTCTCCAGGAGAACTTGCGCAGAGAGCTAGCGTATCTCGGTTTCAGCTATCACTATCGGCCTGAAGCGACGCCTGTTAACGCAGAAAAATCGCCCAGCGCCATCACCATCGAGCAGGCCATGAAAGCCCTCGCTTTGTTCGAGGCCGATCCGAGATACGCGTTCTGGTTAAAGAACGAGGTTGCCAGGTTTCAGAATGCTGACTCCCCCGAGTACAAGACCTTGTTCTCGGCTTCTTTGTCCGGCGCTCAACTGGTAAATAAGATCATGTTCTTTCGGTTTGTTCGAGACGTGCTTGCAGCCAATTCAGCGGTTACTCGCGGAGCGGAAGGACTCTTCTACAAACACGGTATCTTCGTCGTCGCCAGCGTGCTAGCAAAAGCTTGTCGCAAGCTGATGGCGGGCCATGAGGTGATCGACGCAACACAACTGAACACGCTACTAAGCCCGACTCTCGACCAGTACCGTCAGCTCTGTTGGGAGCAAGCGGAATCGCAAGTTGGTCAAGGACGTAGCGTATTGACCTTCTTCCAGAATCAAGGCAACACCGTTAGGTTGCTGGACAAATGCATGGCCACAGCCTACGAGCTAGATGAAGCCGACGAATATAGGGCAGTAAAGGGTGTAGCACCAAAGAAGGAAGAGTTTCCATTGGAGCGCATCTTCCGGTACCTAACATCCCAAGCGCCACAGATTGAGGAAAAGAAATGAAGCAAAAGCTCGAACTGACTTGGATCGGGAAGGAAAAGCGCCCCAAGCTGGAGCCGCGAATCCTGCTAGAAGTCCCTGGCAATTCATACCACGCCAAGCATCGTGTGACGGAGGACGACATCTTCGATAACCGTTTGATCTTCGGGGATAATCTGCTCGCATTGAAGGCACTAGAGCAGGAGTTCACCGGTCGGGTCAGGTGCATCTACATCGACCCGCCCTACAACACCGGCTCTGCCTTTGCTCAGTATGAGGATGGCCTTGAGCACTCGATCTGGCTGGGGCTGATTCGTGAGCGTTTGGTCCTTCTACGCAATCTGCTGGCGGCAGATGGTAGTTGCTGGATTCAGCTGGACGACAACGAGGCTCAATACTGCAAGGTGCTCGCAGATGAAATCTTTGGCCGCGACAACTTCATCGCCAATGTGATCTGGAATAAGTCCTACGCGGTACGAAGCAACGCGCAGTTCTTCTCATCGGCACATGAGCACATTCTGGTTTACGCAAAGGATCGTACGCAGCTTCGGCTGAATCAATTTGGTCGATCAGCGAAGCAGAACGAGCGCTACAGCAATCCCGACGATGATCCAAGAGGACCTTGGCAGTCCGTCACGATGACAATTAGTCTCGTCGGTGGAGCACGCGGTAGACAGTACGCAAAAACCGGGGTTTCGGAGAATATCTTTGAGGTGACCTCGCCGAGCGGGAAGGTGTTTCTTCCTCCTCCGAATCGTTGCTGGAGTCGCAATCCAAGTGGCTTCAAGAAGTTGGATGCTGATGGTCGCGTCTACTGGGGACCAAGTGGAGAGAACGCCCCACGGCTCAAGATGTATCTGAGTGAAGCAGGTGAGGGTGTCATGCCAACCACGCTCTGGGCTGATGGCGCAGAGTTTGGTCACAACCAAGATGGCATTCGAGAATTGCGAGCCCTCGATATCGGTGACTTCCCAACACCCAAGCCGGAAAAGCTGATTTCGCAAGTCATCTCGCTGGCGAGCGACCCCGGCGACATAGTGCTCGACTCCTTTGCCGGTTCTGGAACAACTGGCGCCGTTGCCCACAAGATGGGGCGCCGATGGATCATGGTCGAACTGGGTGAACATTGCCAAACTCACATCATTCCGCGCCTTCGAAAGGTCATTGATGGGGAGGATGGCGGCGGCGTTACCGAAAGCTCAGGGTGGGAAGGTGGCGGCGGGTTCCGTTACTACCGCCTCGCCCCCAGCTTGATCGTCAACGACCGCTGGGGCAATCCGGTCATCAACCCCGAATACAACGCCGCGCAACTTGCCGAAGCGCTCGCCAAGCTGGAGGGGTTCACCTATGCCCCATCGGAAGTGCAGTGGTGGAAGCACGGCCACTCCAGCGAGCGGGACTTCATTTATGTCACAACCCAAAACCTGTCGGCTGAGCAACTGCAATCGCTGTCGGATGAAGTTGGCAGCGATCAGAGCCTGCTGGTCTGCTGCGGGGCATTCCATGGCATCACTGCTGCTAAGGCATCCGAGCGCTGGCCGAACCTGACGCTCAAGAAGATTCCTAAGATGGTGCTGGCCCGCTGCGAGTGGGGCCACGACGACTACAGCCTCAACGTCGCCAATCTGCCAATCGCCGAGACGACAGAGCCTGCCGAAGAGCACGAGCCTGCAACTGGCGCTGCCACACGCAAAACCAAGAAATCCGCTGCCACGAATGCGGGGCAAGGCGGTCTGTTCGGGGAGAACGAAGAATGAATGCACGCGTCCAGAACGCCGTCACAGGCCGACTGTCTCTGCGCCCGCCGCAAGCCGAGTCCCTTGCGAAGCTCGTGCGCGCCATCGAGGCCGCACCGGAGCTGCTCGGCCACGACCAGAACGTGGCGGCCATCCTTGCCACGCTGAAGGCGGAATTCCCGACGTTGGAGGACTTTGAACGCGAGTTCCCCTCGCTGTGCTTCTCGCTGGCCACCGGCGTGGGCAAGACACGGCTGATGGGCGCGTTCATTGCCTACCTGCACCTGGCGCATGGCATCAACAACTTCTTCGTGCTAGCACCCAACCTGACGATCTACAACAAGCTGATCACCGACTTCACGCGCAATACGCCCAAGTACGTGTTCAAGGGAATCGCCGAGTTCGCTCAGCAGCCGCCCTTGATCATCACGGGCGACAACTACGACCAAACCGGTGCGGTGGTTCAGGACCAGACGATGGGCTTTGCCCACGACGTGCGCATCAACATCTTCAACATCTCCAAGATCAACTCCGAGGTGCGTGGCGGCAAGGAGCCCCGCATCAAGCGCATGCGGGAGGTGCTGGGAGACAGCTACTTCAACCACCTGGCCAGCCTGGACGACCTGGTGCTGTTGATGGACGAGTCGCACCGCTACCGGGCCAGTGCGGGGGTGCGGTCCATCAACGAACTGAAGCCCTTGTTTGGCCTTGAGGTGACGGCAACCCCGTTCGTGGAATCCACGCGAGGCCCTGTGCCGTTCAAGAACGTGGTGATGGACTACCCACTGGCGCGGGCGATGGAAGACGGTTTTGTCAAAGAGCCAGCAGCCGTGACCCAGCGCAATTTCGACGCCAGGGCGCACTCGGCAGAAGAGATCGAGAAGATCAAGCTGGAAGATGGCGTTCGCCTTCACGAAACCACCAAGGTCGAGCTGCTGACCTATGCCCGTGAGAATGGCGTGAAGGTGGTCAAACCCTTCATGCTCGTGATCGCACGGGACACCACGCATGCCTCGCAGCTGAAGACGCTGATTGAGTCATCGGCCTTCTACGAAGGGCGCTATGCGGACAAGGTAATTCAGGTGGACTCCAGCCGTACGGGGGCCGAAGAGGAGGAGATGATTTCCAAGCTCCTGGCGGTTGAAAGCGTGGACGAACCCACCGAGATCGTCATCCACGTCAACATGCTCAAAGAGGGCTGGGACGTGACGAACCTCTACACCATCGTGCCCCTGCGTGCGGCCAACGCGCGCACGCTGATCGAGCAATCCATCGGTCGCGGCTTGCGCCTGCCCTACGGCAAACGCACGGGTGTTGCTACGGTGGACCGCTTGAACATCGTGGCCCACGACAAGTTCCAAGAGATCATCGACGAGGCGAACCGAGGCGACTCACCGATCCGCCTGAAGCAGGTGATCCTGGAGGCACCAAGCGCTGACGACAAGAAGGTGAGCGTGCAGGTCAGCTCAGGCGCAATGGCGCGGCTGGGCCTTGCAGAGCCCCCGCCCGTGGCCACCAGTGCTGTCAGCACGGGGGCGGCACCGGCCACCGCGCCTGCCCCCGTGTTCACCACAGAGCGCGAGCGCCAAGCCGCTCGCGTGGTGATGGATGTGATCGGCAAGTACGAGGTGAGGCGTGACCTCGTGCCGACGAGCAATGCGCTGCTCACCCCCGAGGTGCAATCGGCCATCCTGGCTGAAGTGACAGAGCGACTGAAGCCTGCCCAGGGGGAGTTGCTGGCTGAAGCGGACGATGCCGCACCGGCTCTTGATTTGTCGGCTGTCGTGTCCAAGACCACGGAGATCGTGGTTCAGCAAAGCATCGACATTCCCCGAATAGCAGTGGTGCCTACCGGGGAGGTCACCACTGGCTTCCACCCGTTCAAGCTGGGCTCACTGCCCAACTTTCAGCCGGGTCAACGGGAGATCGTCGTTCAAGAGCTGCGAACGAACCGTCAATCCACCTTGGGCCGTGAGGCGGGCATCAGGGAGCAGCGCTTCGAGGACTACATCGTCAAGAAGCTGATCGACTATGACGACATCGACTACTTCACGCAGGCCGAGTTGCTCTACGACTTGGCCGGTCAGGCAGTAGCCCACTATCAGGCGCAGAACTACTCGGAAAACGAGCTGCATGAAGTGTTCGACACCTATGGTGCAGAGCTGGCCCGCCTGATCCGGGCCGAGATGATGACCCACTTCTGGGAAGAGGCCACCGACTACGAGGTGCAGGTCAGCCGAGGTTTCACAGAACTCAAACCGTGCAACTACACGGCGGTCGCCGGGCAGACGGCACATAACTACCGTGAAACGGTGACCGAGCTGAGCAAGATCAAGCAGATGTTGTTCGGCGGTTTCTCGCGCTGCCTCTACCCACTGCAAAAGTTTGACTCGGACACTGAGCGGCGCTTCGCGGTCATCCTGGAACGCGATGCTTTGAAGTGGTTCAAGCCCGCCAAAGGGCAGTTCCAGATTTACTACAAGCTGGGCAGTGAGCAGCCGGAATACATCCCCGACTTCGTGGCGGAGACCGACTCGATGATCCTCATGGTGGAGACCAAGAAGCGGGACGACTTGAGCTCGGACGAGGTGACGTCAAAGGCCGCCGCCGCTGTTCGCTGGTGCTCGCACGCGTCAGCTCATGCGGCCACGGTAGGCAGCAAGCCGTGGCGCTACCTGCTGGTGCCGCACGATGAAATCAAGGAGTCGGACCGACTGACCGCCTTCCTGCGATTCGAGCGAAAGGCTTGAGGGAGATACAGAACCTACGAGCAGGCGCCGCGAAAAAAGAACCCCTCAGCGGCGCACTCGCTCGAAAGCGAGAACACCGAGAGGGGCCGTGTTGCGTGCGATTGTGAGGCGCCGACAGCGCAGGGTCAACGTAGGCCGTGATGCGGTAGTGCCGTGAATCGGCATCGCAATCGTCCAAGCAATGGCTTTGACGCATCGGGATGACGAAGGGAGAAAAAATGACAGAACAGACCAGCAACCAATCGTCCGGTACAACGTGGTTCGTCGGAGCCAGCTTCGGTCACACCGATGACCAGAGCGCCCGCTTCCTCGAAGAAGGCATCTGGGAGATCAGCAGCCCCAGCCAGAAGGAGCAGGCGCTGGTTCGCTCCATGCGGCCTGGTGAGCGCATTGCCATCAAGGCCGCGTATGTGCGCAAGCACGGTCTGCCTTTCGACAACCGTCAGCAGACGGTGTCTGTCATGGGCATCAAGGCCATCGGCGTCATCACAGAGAACCCACAGGACGGTGAACGCGTCAAAGTGCAGTGGCAGCCCGCCGATGGCGTGCGCGAGTGGTACTTCTACACCTACCGCCCCACCATCTGGCGCGTTGTGCCCGGCGAATGGAATGCGGATGCGCTGATCGAGTTCGCATTCAACGGCAAGCCCCAAGACATCGAGCGATTCCGCAACGCGCCGTACTGGAAGGACCGCTTCGGCACCCTGTTCCAGTGGGCGGACTTCTACGAGGCCATCGCCGAGAAGCTGCTGGCCTACGCAAGCAACCGAGTGCCGCTCATTCAAGGCATCCACCAGATTGCTCAGCGTGTGCAGGGCCTGGGCTATCTGCAGGACAAATTCCCAGATGGAAGCAGCGGCCCGCTGCAGGACATCTGCCCGTTCACAGTCATGGGCACGTTCAACCGAGGCATGACGGACGCCAACCGCAAGCTGATTGCGGCAGAGCTGGCGAAGCTGCTTGGCGTCACTGTGCCTGTGCCCGCGACGTTCGAAGGCATCCCCGTGCTCAACAACCAGCGCTCCTGGTTCTTCCGCTACGCGGACAAGCGAGGGGCGGGAGACATTGATGCCTTATGGCGCGTCTTTGCCGCAGCGCAGGCGCTGGTTGAAGACGACGGGCCGGGCACCCGCGACGAGTTCATCGAGGCCTATGACGCCGCAACCCAGGTCTGGGGTGTGGCGTGGAATCTGTCAACTGGCTTGTATTGGGCTGCCCCCTGGGAGTTTCCGACGCTGGACAGCCAGTCGCGGCACTACATCCAGAAGCGCCTGGGCGTTCCGATCACCACCCCAGCGCCGCAAGCGCCATGTGATGCGGCCACGTATTTGCAACTTGCCGACGACCTGCGCACGCGGTTCGCGGAGGAAGACTACCCCGTGCACAGCTTCCCGGAGTTGTCGCTGGCATCGTGGCAGTTCAAGGATGCGACGCCTGCGCCTCAGGAGGGCGAAGTCACGCCGGACATGGCCGACGATGACTCAGGCGATGAGCTTGCAGCCGAAGTCGTCCAGTCTCAGGCCCCCATCGTTCCCTACTCTCTCGCCGACATCACACGTGACGGCTGCTTCATGTCGGAGCCAGAGCTTGAGCAGCTACTGGACCGGCTGCGCACCAAGAAGAATCTGATCCTGCAAGGGCCACCCGGCACCGGCAAGACATGGCTGGCCAAGCGACTGGCCTTTGCCTTGATGGGGCAAAAGGACGAGAGCAAGGTGAGAGCCGTCCAGTTCCACCCGAATCTTTCGTACGAGGACTTCGTGCGCGGCTGGCGGCCTACTGGTGAAGGCAAGCTGACGCTTGCCGATGGCGTCTTCATGGAGGCGATCAAGGCTGCGAAGAAGGAGCCCGCAGCCAAGTTCGTCGTCGTCATCGAGGAGATCAACCGAGGCAATCCGGCCCAGGTGTTCGGTGAATTGCTGACGCTGCTGGAGGCAGGCAAGCGCACCCCCAGCGAGGCGTTGGAGCTGTGCTACCCGGATGCTGACGGCGTCCGGCGGCCGGTCCACATCCCCGAGAACCTTCATGTCGTCGGCACCATGAACATCGCGGATCGGTCTTTGGCGCTGGTCGATCTGGCGTTGCGGCGCCGCTTTGCGTTTGTAAGCCTTGAGCCGCGCCTCGGCCCAGCATGGCGGAACTGGGTGGTTTCAGCCTGCGGTGTGGATGAAGCACTGGCGTCAGACATTGAGCGACGCATGGCCGAGCTGAACGAGCAGATTGCAGCGGATGCACGCTTGGGCAAGCAGTTCCGAATCGGTCACAGCTATGTCACGCCCGTGCATCGGCTGGATGCGGGCAGCACCCGGCGATGGTTCCAGCAAGTCGTGGACACAGAAATCGGCCCCCTGCTGGAAGAGTATTGGTTTGACTCCCCTGAGGAGGCACGTCAGGCCACCTCACGGTTGCTGCAGGGCTGGTGATGGGTCTGATCGCGGCACCGATTTCCGCCGAATCTGGGTTCGCGCCCGGATTCGTGGGGCGCATTCCAGTCCGGAACCTGTGGCTGTTGACGCTGTATGCGTCGGACCTGTTTCGGACTCGCGGCACCGCCCATGTGGCGGTCGAAGAATGCCCAGATGAGTTGCCAGATCTGGTGGCAGAAATTTTGGCTCATGCCGTTGAGACTCGGCTACACCGTCAGCTGAGCCTGGGCTACCGATCTCGGGAAGAGTGGCTCGGCCGCGTTCGCGGGCGCATCGATGTGCTGACCACTGAGCGGCGCCAGTTGCTGGATCGCGGCTTGGTGGCCTGCCGCTTTGCAGAGCTCACCATCGACACGCCACGGAATCGTTTCGTCCGCGCTGCATTGGAGTCCGTCGCCCGCTTGGTCAAGAAGCCAGTTGTCGCCCATCGGTGCCGATCTCTTGCTGCTGCGATGTGGTCCCGAGGCGTCGCAGGCCAGCCGCCGACCCGCGCCCAGATGAGCGCTGATCGATTCGGACGCCATGATGCGGACGACCAGTTCATGGTGGCAGCAGCCAAGCTTGCCTATGACCTGGCGCTACCCACGGAATCCGCAGGCGGCAACGTGCTGGCGATGCCTGGCCGGGAGGAGGCTTGGATTCGTCGTCTGTTTGAGCGCGCCATTGGCGGCTTGTATGCCGTGGTGCTCAGTCCACTCGGGTGGCATGTTCGTTGCGGCGCCACGCTGCAGTGGCAAATTTCGTCCAAGACGGAAGGTATTGATGACATCTTGCCTGCCATGCGGACCGACGTGGTGCTCGACCATGGTGGCTCGGGGCGACGTATCGTCATCGACACCAAGTTCACCTCCATCGTCACGGCTGGGTGGTATCGAGAGCAAAGCCTGCGCAGCGGCTACATCTACCAGATGTATGCCTATCTGAGGTCACAGGTCGGCTGTGGCGATGCACTGGCAGACTCGGCAAGCGGCCTGTTGTTGCACCCCGCCGTTGGAACGAGGGTCGATGAGACAGTCGTCATCCAGGGTCATCCGCTCCGCTTTGCGACCGTGGACTTGGCAGCGAAACCTGCAGAGATTCGTGCGCAGTTGCTGAAGTGCGTCGAGGTGCCATGCTGACGCGCTCCTGGCCGCTCCCCTCCTTGAGTCGCCACACTGCTGGGCGACATGACGCCACACTGCGTGGCGGGGTGTCAGCACACTGCTGCCACATTGGGCGGAGACCTCTTGACACTGAGTTCACACATGGCCCCCACCTGTTTCACACAAAGCAGGCACCGGTCTTCGCGCAAGGGTTGGCACTGTCTGTCGCACATTTATGTTGGACGCACGTTTGCAAGCAGGCTGTCCCCATCGCATTCGGCACATTCTTTGAGTTCGCTTCTTCGAGCTCAAAGAATGTGGCCGCTGGGCGCCAAACCGACAGGTTTGGTGGGCAGCGGCAGCTGGGGGCAGTGCAGGAGAAAGATGCGTCCAGATCAGGCAACAGGTTGAATCCTTGCTGCGGCCACGGGCCGGTGTGCCGCCATGCGCGGCTGTGGGCGACACCAAATGGTCTGGAGTCGCGCACCGAGCACGCTGCTCGCCATCGCGGGAGTTTGAGCTGACATGGCCAACCCGCGTTCGTTGATCTATGCGCTTTACGTTCACTGGGACACCGTCGAAGTCTTGGTGAGGCTGTCCCGCGAGTTTGCGGTGCTCACCACCGAACAAGTGCTCGGCTGCATCGCGAAGGTGGCTCCGCAGATGGATGCCGAGGCCCAGGGAGCAGCCCTGCGCGCCATGGTGAATGCAGACATCCTCCAACCCTGCGCACGAAGCAGCGACCTGCAGCTCAATGCCTACGTGCTGGACTTCGTGCGCGGGCTGACTCGCGAGCACGAGCTCGGTCTGGCTGCCGTGCTTCAAGCACGCGTTGCCGCCATCCGCGAGGCCACGGAGGGCCTCAACGAGGGCATGCAAGCTGCCGACATGGATCGGGCGCGGGGGGCGGCCAACAAGCTCGCTGAGCTCTTCCGCCAGATCAGCTTGCAACTAAATCAAGACCGCCACGCACTGCTGGAACTCGCCGAAGACGCCAAGAGCGCCGACGCCAGCATGCCCATCGCCCAGCGCTACCGGCGTGTGCTGGAGGCCTATGACTGTTGGCGCCGATTGAATCTTGACAGTGTGTGCCGATCCAACTTTGATAGGGGGCGTGTAGCCAGCGTTGGTTAGGCTGGCTGTGGATAACTATAGCCTCCTACTGGGCTTGCACCTCCAGGCTGGT